>JAHDGC010000016.1:0-393 GCA_020627865.1 Saprospiraceae bacterium
ATATGCCAGTATTGGTGCTTCCGGAGCTGTTTCCGGTATTCTCTTCGTCTATATCCTTGTGGCTCCTTGGTCTAAAATTTATCTCTACGGAATTATTCCAATCCACAGTATTGTTGCCGGAATCGCTTACCTAGCCTACTCTTCTTGGGCCAGCAAAAATAGTCGAGATCATATCGACCATGATGCGCACTTTTATGGGGCAGTTTTTGGATTCTTGTTTGCCCTTGTCTTGCGCCCTGCTTTTTTCGGTGAGTTTTTGGACAAACTTATAAATGGATTTCCTTTGTAAAAAGTGAAGGAAAATCCTGCGTTCACACACCTTGCACTAAAGCTCACCCACGATTTTCCTTTAATATTCAAAAGACAATCATGCCATGTTTTTCATCATAAGTA
>JAHDGC010000016.1:403-22478 GCA_020627865.1 Saprospiraceae bacterium
CCTGCGTTCCCACACCTTGCACTAAAGGGAAGCTCACCCACGATTTTCCTTTAATTTTCAAAAGACAATCATCAAAAGCCATGTTTTTCATCATAAGTAAAACTTTGTATTTCCTGATTCAGCCCATCAACTGGGTTTTGGGCACATTATGTTATAGCGTCTTTACGAAAAATGAAAAAAGAAAAAAACGAACTGCTATTCTTGCGTTGGTTTTGGGATTGTTTTTTACCAATCATTTTATATACAATCAGGTTATTCAGTTATGGGAATACGACACCATGCACATGGATGAGATCAAGGAGCCTTATGATCTAGCCATAGTGCTGGGTGGTTATAGCAACTTTTATATCCGTCCTGCCGATGACCGTCACAATTTTAATGCACGCGCCAACCGCTTTACCCAAGCCCTGGAGCTTTATAAAAAAGGCAAAGTAAAGAAACTTTTATTCACGGGAGGTTCCGGAGACATCCTCAATCAAAATAGTAGCGAAGCCTTGGAGATTGTTAAGTTTTTAGAAACAATGGACATTCCTAGAGCGGATTATATCCTTGAGCCAGATTCTAGAAACACAAGGGAAAATGCGCTTTTTAGTAAAAAAATTATTGAGGAAAAATTCCCTGATGGTAAATGTCTCCTTGTCACTTCTGCCTGGCATATGCGCCGTTCGATTGGCTTATTTAAAAAAGTAGATGTGGATTTTACGCCGTTTAGTGTCGATCATATTGGAGAAAAGACGAGGTTTGTTCCAATGTCCATGATTGTTCCGGATCGGCTTGGTTTTTATCGTTGGGAGATTTTGATTAAGGAGATTATTGGGTATACGGTTTATTGGTTGAAGGGGTATTTGTGAGAAGATACACATATCGGAAAAGTAAAATTCTGCCATCTCAACCCTTACATCCCTAAAGGGAGGCTTGCGCACAATTTCCCTTTGTGAAAACTTTGTTACACACAAAAGAAGATCCTAAAAAATAGCATATGAAAGACCTCAGCTTGTTATTCCTTCTTTGCCTCATGGCCTGCCAAACAGAAACACCTCAAACCACAAACACAAACGAACCACCCGTATACACCCTGTCAGATTATTTTCTCTTGCGCTACACCGGACAACTGGAAAATGAAAACATCGTTTTGCATATTGCCAATTGGGCAGACGGCACCTGCTCTGGAAATTGGTATAACCCTTTTTTAAAAAAAGAAATGACTTTAAAGGGAGAAATTAATTTAGCGGAACAATTGGAGCTATGGGATTTGATCGGGAATACCTTCGTTTTTGATTTTTCAATACCAGAGCAAATAACGGGGCATTTTGAGCAAGCGAATACAACCAAAGAAATTCCGATAACTTTGGAAACGCAGCCCAATTGTGCGAAAGGTTTGTTCCCTACACATTTTTTCTCAGAAGAAAATACTATTTGGATGATTACTTGTATAGAAAAATCAAGGTATATCGTTGCAACAAGGCATCAGGTAGGGACAAGGCATGCCTTGTCCCTACCTGATGCCTTGTCCCTACCTGATGCCAACGCCTATTTCCTACGATATGCTAATTTGAAAAATAAAAAAATGGTACTGGAGACAAAAGATGCGTATTGTGATTTTATTTATAAAGATAAAGAAGGTATTATCAAGGTCGCTACTCAGAAAAATTGCAATAAATTAGATGAGTTCGTATCTTTTTGAACGATTGGATTTTGGTTAAAGCAATACATTACAAGCATAAATCAACAAAAATTGAAACAACATGCTTCCGTCTAGCAAACCGGAGTAAACATAATCGTGGGTTTCAGGTTTGCAAAAGAAAATCATAGCGGCAGTGGTGGATACGGAAAGGAGCATACCGACCACAGTTGGGAAAGTATAATAACCCAGTGCATAATTCAACGCAGTAATGCACAGCATAATCACCAAAAGCAAATAAGCCAGCCATTTCGTTTTTTGCACACCAATCCGGAAAGGAATCGTTGGCACTTTACTGAACGCATCCACTTTTAAATCCCGAATATCAAAAGGTAAGGTAATCGCAAAAACAAATAAAGCCCTTTCCAACAACATCAGATAAACAAAAGTATTGTTATATGCATTCAACTCCAATGCAGGTAACCACACCGTTACCCATGCCCAAACAATAGCAATCAAAAATATTTTGATGTAAGATAAATCCCGAAGTCTTTTTTGATCGCCCAATATGGGTAAAACATAACCAAGGGAAATGATGCCCGGAATGATCAAGGATAGTTTCACCAACCAAGGAACTTGCAAAAAATACCATGCGGCTAGTGCACCCGTGATGAGCGCGTATAATCGGATATGGTTTCTGAAATAGGCAATCACATGATAGCGATCTACCTCGACAAATCGTTGTAGGCGATCAATACCCACAATTCGATGTACGGCATATAGGAAAAAACTGGAGAAAAAAACCAGCCCCGCAACAGGTGTCCAAACCAGATCATGATTGAGTAAAAAAACGGTTTGCGCATAAAAAGCCAAGGCACAAATGGCAATCCAGAAATTACCATACAAAACCAAATCCGCAAACTTTTTGAGCAAATTCATTCCTCTATTTTGTTTACATACTTATATATTTCCTCATATATTTTTTTCCATAACCAAAACATCTACCCCATTATAATTGACTTGTTCAATGGCTTTCCATCCCATTCGGCCATACAATCCACCATCTAATCTTTCTGTCTGAAGGTATAGCGTTTTGACATTTAAGTTTTTTGCAATGGCAATTAACTTCAAGATAATTTGCCGAGCAACTCCTTTCCCCCGGTATTCCTCGGCCACATAAACACCCCCTAACCAATGTGTTTTTGTTGGATAGATGCTCATTTCATGAAATTTGAGCTGAGCGACCCCCATAAGTTCACCCTCACCAATAGCCAGCAACATTAATGGGATTTTATCTGTATTCAGATAAATTTGCAAGTTTTGGACGCTCTTTTCCAGTGTTTTTGCGGCATCCAAATATCCCCATTCTTCGAAGTACCACTTGGCAACAGTTGGTAATAGACTTTTATGATGAGCTAAATATTTTAATTGCATCATTGTCATTTTTACATGTACTTAATTCCTCATCTCTTATTAGCAATCATTAGGGTTGTTTGGTTCGGTAATCCTATAAACTCAAAATCACAAAAACCAGCATCCTCTATCCAAGCCCTCATCTCCTCTTTTGAACGATCACTACCTTTTTGAGCATGTCCGACAATTAGGAACAAATCCAAGACTTTATCCATGAATGATTTCTGAGTAGGTTTTTCCAAAGGTGTAAATTCTTGCACAATCAACAACCCTCCGGGCAATAACGAGTCATAAACCTTTTTCAAGATATTTCGACCTTCCTCATCTGAAAATAAACGCAATATAGCAGAAATCAATACAACATCGAAATCTCGGCCAAACTCATCTTTATGAAAATCAGCTGCCATCAAATTTATTCTATCTTCTAAATCATATTTTGGCAAGAGTTCTGCCGCTATTTCTAGTGGCTGTTTTAAATCAAGTACTACAGCTTGCAAATGGGCATAAGCCTGACAAAGTGCAATGCTATAGCTGCCAGCAGCTCCCCCTAAATCTAGCATCTTAGCTCTACCTTCCAAATTGGTATGCTGAATCAACAAATCCGCTTGCCCTACAAAAGCCAGATTATGACGGCCTTTTATATAATCATGCCAATAAGTTGGAGCATCAACAAATCCGTTTTCGTATGGAAACTCAGGGCCTCCTGCAATAATTCTTTCGTCAAGATGCGCCCAAGTCATCCAGTAATTTGTTATATGCAATATAAAATCACCTTGATACTTAGGCTTGTCGGGGATAAGAAAATCATTAGCAATAGAACTATTCCCAAATAAATCTCCTTTTTTTTCTAGCAACTCCAAATCTACAAGCAAATGTAACAGAGAATTTACATAACGCAAATTAGCATTTAAACGATTACTTATTTCATATGCGGAAAGCGGTTGTTCTTTCACTAAAGAAAATATGCCTAACTTTATTGCAGCCCTCAATGATGCAGTACTGATGTAACCATAGGTCATATCTCTTAATTTGTCCAATTTCATTTTTTTAATATTTTATCAGAGTCGTTTAATTTATTATTTTAATTTGTCTTTTTTGAGCATAAATTAATCTGGCCATATCTGCGTATATTATTAATTCCCGAATCCCCGGCTACTTGTAGTTTGTATACCTACGATAGTCCGTTGGGCATATAATTCTTCATAAATTTCAAGGCAGTGCGTCTCCAAATCACAATAACTAGGATGCAGTTGAATTTCTTTTGCTTCATAAACCCTAAAGCCTGTTGATGCTGCTACAGATGAAAAAAACGGATTGTTCAAGCCAGCTAATTCTTTACCCATTAATAGATCCGAATTTTCTAATCCTGCCTCCCAACTAAGCATCTTCTTATCAAAGGGAATACCTAAAACACTACAAAGCATGTTTAACATGCCTTCGGGATTTTGCAATATATCTGTTGCATCTACAACCAATGGTGTTGATCCAGTTCGATTTTTCACCTCATTGTAAATACGATACAAGGCATCAAAACCAATACTTTCCCTATCAGCATGTTTCATTACTTTGGCATAAGATGCAATTACGCTTTTAGGTTCCCTTATCAGAAATACATTGTGAAGCTTATCCAACCAATCTAAACTATATTCAGGAAGCATCGCCTTGGCAATATGCTTTTGATATGAGAATTGTATTCCTTCGGGTAGGTTTCCGGTAAGATTCTGTATCACCTTCCGATAATCTGTTTCTCTATACTGCATAATTTCTTTCCGAAATGGGTGATCAAAACCACGCCTTAAAAGATAAGCTCCATATAATGGTTCATCAAATACAATGCAGTCCTTTCTTTGTTCAAAACTTCTGGCCAATAGTGTAGAACAACTTCTAGGGCATGACCAGAACGCGATATGTTTGTTGTAATTCATCTAACTATAATTATTTTATAAATATTTAAGAGTTCATACCCTCCAATTAGTTGAACACTTCAATAGACTATACTCATATAGTTCCTGTGCTCATAATCACATTGTAAAATGTGAATCCAATATAAAATCATGTATTTTGTCAAGAATTTTGATCACTATAATGAATAACAAAACAGTTTCTCAATTTGCCTTACTTGCTCAGTGGCAAGTACTCAAAACCATCTGATTGCAGGCACAATCAGTACAGAGGAACCCAAATTTTAGTAGATAGAATTTATTTGTCCAGTATCACCAAATTACATAAAAAAATCCATACAACAAGATATTTTCAACACAAAGTGAAGAAATAAAGACTCCTCAATTCCGTATGCAGAGAATACAGAAGAGCTTATAAAAAACCAGAGGTAATCATTGTTCAAGCACTATGATTTTCCAGCATACCGATAATTCTTAACCGTATTCACAAAAACCTTCACGTTATCCAGCGGCGTATCCGGATAGACCCCATGCCCTAAATTGGCGATATGGTTCCGACCAAATGCCTTCAGCATCTCCTCTGTTTTTTCTACGATTACTGCTTCCGGAGCATAAAGGCAACAAGGATCAAGGTTTCCTTGAAAGACCAAATCGTTACCAAATGCAGCCCTAGCATTTGCAGGGTTAAAGTTCCAATCCAATCCAACAACATCACAAGACAAACGGGCAATGTCATTGATGGCAAACCAAGCGCCTTTCGAGAAGACGATTATCGGCACCTCATCTATGGCCTTACAAATCCGCTTAATGTATGGTATCGCAAATTCTGCATAAAGTGTAGGCCCCAACAAACCCGCCCAAGAATCAAAAACTTGGATGACATTGCAACCATGCTTTATTTTTAATTTCAAATATGCTATGGTTGTCTCTGTTATTTTATTGAGCAATTCGTGCGCGGCCACATTTTCCTGATAAAGAAATTTTTTAGCTTGGGCAAATGTCTTACTCCCGCCCCCTTCTATCATATAAGCCAGTAATGTCCAAGGTGCTCCAGCAAAACCAATCAGGGGAACCCGATCCTCAAGTGCCTTTTTCGTGTGGTCAATACCATCATAGACATACCCGAGTTTTTCGGCAGCCGCTGCCCCACTCAATAACCTGTCAACATCTGCTTTGGACTTTATCGTAACGGGGAATGATGGCCCTTTTTTCTCTATGAGTTCATAATCAAGTCCCATAGCCTCCGGGATAACGAGAATATCGGAAAACAATATCGCGGCATCCACACCCAGTTCATCAACAGGTTGCACCGTTACCTCAGCCAAGAGATCTGGCGTTTGGACAAGCTCCTTGAAACCAGATAAGCTATTTCGGATTTTCCTGTATTGTGGTAGGATACGCCCAGCCTGCCTCATCAACCAAACAGGCGGCCTTTGGGTAAAATCACCCTGTATTGTCTTTAATAAAAGATCATTTTTAATTGAATTCATCTGCAATGATAAGAAGTAAAAAGAAAAGAAAAGACAGAAAAAGGATATTTATTCACAAAAAATTGCATGCTGGAAAACCAACATGCAATTAAACTAATTCAAAATAAAAAAGAATAGTTAAAAAGACAGGAATACCAATTAATTAGGTATCAAATGATATGGACTAAGCTGTCTTTTTCTTACGACCCCGAGTAGATTTAGCTTTAGCCGGAGCCTTCGCTGTTGTTTTGGTGGCCGCCTTCTTTCTGGTAGTCGTTTTTTTAGCGGTAGCTTTTTTGGCAACAGTCTTCTTCTTAGCTGTTGTTGCCTTAGTAGCTGCTTTTTTAGCCGTAGCCTTTTTGGCTGTCGCTTTTTTAGCAGCAGGTTTCGCTTTTTTAGCAGTAGTTTTAGCCTTGGCTGTTGTTTTTTTAGCCGCAGCCTTCGTAGTCGCTTTAGCTTTAGCAGGAGCCTTTTTAGCTTTGGCAGCCGCTTTTTTCGCTTTAGGAACTTTTTTGATCACATTGACTTTGCCATCATCACCATAAAGTTCCTGCGACTTTTCATTGTAAGCTTGAGCTGCTTCTTCAGCCGTATCGAACATGCCGATATGAACAGATTTTCTGTTAATGCTGATTACAGCTCTGTAGCGGTTGTTCTCCTTGTAGACACCAGTGTATCCACTCTTACTACTTGTCTTTCTCTGCCGACTAGCGACAGATCTAGAACGCCAAACCAGATTCTCTAAGCGACAATCCAGCTTGTTTCCGTTGATTGCGCCTACCAGATTTTTCTTTTTGGATCTCCGTCTATACAAAAATTTCTCGGCAACCAGCTTGTGGAGATAAATCGTTTCCGTTTTATATCCCCCTTCAGCTTTCGCCCAGGTTTTTTGAAATACGGCACATCCACTGGAATGTCTGCGCAAATTGTTGATAAAATCAACTTTCACTAAATACGGATCGGTGGTAAGAAACTCGTAGACTTTGTCATCAAGAAGCACCGTCTCGCTCGCGTTTTTTAATTTAACTTTGTATAACACGCCTCTCTCCTTTTTAAAAGGTTAAAAAATACATTAATTCAAAAAATTTGATAAATAACTTGGTAATAACGTTGTAAAATTAATAAAAAAATAACAATAATCAAGCTTTAAACGAAATTAAAGTCAGATATGCTAACATTTTACAGGCATAATTACCAAAAAAGGCGGGTTAGTTAAGAAAAGGGGGGAAAAACAGGACGGATATACCGTACTTTATGCAATAATCAGGCCTTTTATTTAAAATTGCTTATCTTTAGGGATGATAACACATGAATTAGCCATGAGACGATGCATTGACCTTGGTTGGATGGGTAAACCAAATGTAGCCCCAAACCCAATGGTAGGAGCATTGTTGGTATATAAACAAAACAATATATTGGGACAAGGCTACCACAAGATTTATGGTAGTGCGCATGCGGAAGTGATGGCAGTGGATTCCGTTCTTCCAGCACAACGACATTTAATTTCAAAATCATTGTTATATATAACTCTAGCACCTTGTTGTATTTATGGAAACACCCCACCTTGTACGTCTTTAATTGCAAAAAATAAAATTCCTCAGGTTATTTTCGCCTGTCAGGATACAACCCCTGGTGTTGAAGATGAAAGTGTTCCCATCTTGAAAAAAGCAGGTGTAAACGTTATGCATGGCATAAAAAAAGAAGAAGCCTTTAAATTATTTCAACAAAGAAATTGCTTTTTAAAAAATAAAAGGCCTTATATCATTATTAAGTTTGCCCAATCCAAGGATAATTTTATCGGCCAAGCGGGAAAATCAGTTTGGTTGAGCAACCCTGTCTCCAAAATGTTGGTACATAAATGGCGGAGTGAAACGGGTGCAATTATCGTTGGAAAAAATACAGCCTTAACGGATAATCCCAGGTTAAATACAAGATTATACCCTGGCAAATCTCCCCTAAGAATTGTAATGGATCGAAATTTGGAGATTGCCTCTTCAGCACATATTTTTGATTCGTCTGCCCCGACTTGGGTGATTACTGAAAAGAAAAAATCCGATTACAAAAACATAAAATACATTCAGCACGATTTTGGCGCTGAAAGTTTAGAAACGATTCTTTCTCGATTGCATGAAGCGAAAATAAGTGCGCTGATTGTCGAAGGAGGGGCAAAATTGATTAACAGCTTTATTGAAAAAAACCTTTGGGATGAAGCTAGGGTTTTCCACTGTGATAAAACCTTGACTACAGGTATTCCAGCTCCCGTTATTCCTGTCACCCCTTCCCGCACCATAAAAGTGGCTAATGATGATTTAAAAATCTATTACAGATAAAAATACTTGAATCGGCTTCTCCAGAATAAATTTAACAATCAAAAGGTCAAGAAAATGTAAGTCAATAACCGGCAACAAATCGCTTTATCAACCTACCTGCGGCATAAAAGTTAAACTTTACTTAAATAGCATATGCTATGTGTCAAATTTCTTGTAATTATTGTTTATAACTTAGTAACTTTACAACGCTATATGAATAGGAATGACAAATAACCATTCCGTAGAAAAATTTAAGATAATGAAATGTTTATTTTTTGCAATTGCTTTATTGGTTTCAATTCCCGGATACCATTCCTTTGCACAGAGCAGTTACTCAAAAACAACAACGAATCAAAATAGCAGTATCAACTGGATTTCTTGGGAAGAAGCCGTTGCTTTAAACAAAATAGAAAAGAAAAAAATATTTATTGATATTTATACCGAATGGTGTAAGTGGTGTTCAAAAATGGATGAGACGACTTTTGGCAATCCCGAAATCTCGCAGTATATGAATGAACATTTTTATGCGGTAAAATTTGATGCCGAACAGAAAGAACCCATCGTTTTTAAAGATAAAACTTATAAATATGTTAGTGTAGAAGAGGCTAATACGCATGATATAGCTGTTGAAGGATATCATGAACTCGCATTCGAAATTACAAAAGGGAGATTGAGTTATCCAACCTTTGTATTTTTGAATGAAGACCTTGAAGTTATTCAGCCTATCCCAGGCTTCAAGAAGGCCGAAGTTTTTGAGATGATTATGACTTATTTTGGGGATGACAAGCATACTTCTACCCCTTGGGCGAAATATCAGGAAGAATATGTGCCACTTGGGGATAGGTAGCTAATGATCTTCCGTATAAAAAACGTAGAACCGCAATGCATTGCGGTTCTACGTTTTGGAATTTTGATATACAAGAAACTCCTAAAACCAAGAATTGCGCCCTCTTCTCCGAGGGGTTTTGATACCTAATGCTCCTAATAATCCTCTGGTCAACTCCCTGACGACAGTTTTCCCTGCCGAACTATTCATAAATTGCTCTGCTACGGATTTTTCCTCCTTTGTCTTTCTAGAAGAAGTTGTTGCCTTAGCCGCTTTCTCTTTTTCCTTTTTCAAGGCAGCCTGATTCTCCTCTTCTTGTGCGATCCCTATTTTCTTTTTCAGCAACTCATATGCACTTTCTCGGTCAACCGTCTCGCTGTATTTCTTCTTTATAGCGGATTTTTCAAAGACGGCCTCCAACTCAGCATCCGACAAAACGCCCATTCTCGTCTGGGGAGCGCGGAGCATCGTATGCGCTAGAGGTGTAGGAATCCCTTTTTCGCTAAGCGCCGTGACAAAGGCCTCTCCTATTCCCAACTGTGTCAACAATTCGGCAGTATTGTAATATTCCGTTATCGGATAATTTTGAGCAGCTAACTTAATGGCTTTCCTGTCTTTAGCCGTAAATGCACGTAAGGCATGTTGAATTTTCAAGCCCAATTGCCCCAAAACCGCATCCGGAATATCCGACGGATTTTGGGTTACAAAAAATAGCCCAACTCCTTTTGATCGGATCAATTTTACGATAGCCTCAATCTGATCCAATAAAGCGCTGGAGGCTTCATTGAAGACCAAGTGTGCCTCATCAATAAAGATGGCCAGTTTAGGTGCCTCACTATCCCCTTCCTCTGGGAAGGTTGCATAGATTTCAGCAAGCATTTGCAGCATAAAAGTGCTGAATAGTTTCGGTTTATCCTGAATATCCGTAAGGCGAAGCACAGAAACCATTCCCCTCCCGTTTTCATCTAGGCGAACCAAGTCTTCTGTATCAAAAGAATGCTCTCCGAAGAAAAGCTCGGCACCCTGTTGTTCTAGCTCCACGATTTTCCTTAAAATAGCCCCCGTAGATGCCGTAGAAAGCTTGCCATATTCTTCTGCAAAATCGTCCTTTCCTTCTCCCGTGACCCACTGGATGGTTTTCTTGAAATCTTTCAAATCCAGCAACGGTAATTTGTTGTCATCACAATATTTGAAAATGACAGCCACTACACCGGACTGGGTTTCGTTCAGTTCTAAAATCTTTGAAAACAACACGGGGCCAAATTCACTGACCGTAGCCCGCAATCGTGTTCCATTTTCATTAGAAATGGTCAAAAACTCTACTGGACAAGCTTGAGGGCTGAAAGGCAATCCGATTTTTGTATGCCGCTCTTGGATCTTAGGGTGATCTTCTCCGGAAACGGCCAACCCGCTGAGGTCACCTTTAATATCCATTAATACGACAGGAATCCCCTCTGCTGATAATTGCTCCGTGAGCACTTGTAAGGTTTTTGTCTTTCCCGATCCGGTAGCCCCTGCGATAAGCCCATGCCTATTCAGTGTCTTCAAGGGAACTTTTGTGAAGGTATTTGTCATCACTTCATTTCCCAACATGGCCGCTCCGAGTGTGATACTCCGTCCCTCGACAGCATAGCCATCGGAAATTTCTTGGATAAATTTTTCTTTGTCAGACATCTTGTAGTTTAAATGTTATATTGTATTAAAAGCCACTGTTCAGTTTGGAGCTAACCAATAGCTTTATCAAAATTTTAGACGATAAAACTAGTTTATCGTAACAATCATTATTGTTTATTCCACTTTTCGAGCCGAGCCTGGTACCTGTTTTCACTGCTTTTCCATAATGTAGGATCTGCCATGGCCTCCAATTTTTCCTCCAGATCGTCTTCCATTAAATCAGAGAAAAAATCAAAACCTGTGAGCTTTTCCACCTCATCAATAGATACGGCATATTCATCAATATGTTTAAAACTGACTTCATTGGGTATAACAAAAGCAATGGCTTTATAATCCGGGTCAGAGACATCCAGTAAAATCTTGAAAAAAGCTGTCGGCACTGCAATCTCATTTTCACCGATGTATTCCTTTGAATTCGCCTTAAAAAGTGGGCCAGCTACAACATAGAGATGTTTAAACTTTTTAGCCCAATCCCTAGATTGTTCTTCTAATTCTCTCCAGATACCTTTATTGAAACCACTTTTTTGTGGACTGATATTGGACATGTAAAAAGTTTCTGCAATAGCTTGCGCATCAAAAGCCATATCCGCTGCCGGAACAAGGTGCCCACGATCATAACCAGATTTCTTGTAATCATATGGAGAAGCGGAAATCGTTTCAACCTCGCGATCTGGACGAAAACTGCTGGGGCGATCTTCCCAATTGGCATTTAAGCGATCTCGGGTCAACTCATAAGCTACCCATTCTGCTTGCTCATGTGCTTCACTGTACGAGAGAGAAAAATATTTGTGATTTATAACTTGGCCAGTCGTTCTTGTGGGCAGATACTCCTGCGGCATATTAGAATCAAAACTGATCTCTTCCGGCTCCCTTTCTTGATCTGTTTGTCCCGAAGTATTTTCGTTCTCCAAGACAATATCAATTTCCGTGGACTCCG
This sequence comes from Saprospiraceae bacterium, assembly GCA_020627865.1. GTDB lineage: Bacteria > Bacteroidota > Bacteroidia > Chitinophagales > Saprospiraceae > JAHDGC01. The sequence continues at coordinate 12,554 of JAHDGC010000016.1, forward strand.
ATTCGTATGATTCACTTGATTCCGAAGTTTGCGTTGAAAAACTATTAAAAACCCAGAAAAGTGCGCCAAAAATTGCAGCAAATAACCCAATTTTCACGGTCATGGTTCCTCCCGCCCCTTGCTTTTGATGATTTGATCTGAACTTTGCCATTTGAAAAGTTTAATTTATAGTATTTCTACATCAAAGATAGCAAAAATATCAGAACTCCTTAACCGATAAAACTTAGTGAATGAAGGCCATATCCGCTAATTCTACAGGTCATTATTCATACTACTTCATATCTCAATGCTATTTAAATATTGATACTTATAAAATTTTAATCAATAAAAATTATCATATTAGTATACTAAAAAAGCAAGCAAACAAACAAAACAAATATATCCTAATGAAAAGCAAACTCTTATACATTTAATTATAAAACATAACATTTAAAAATAATTCAAACCTTAAAATCAGTACCATAGAAAACATTTATTTACCAATATTATCTACAAAAAGAAATTTCATTTCCTAACAAAAAAACTTATCTTTGCTGGGCAACACTATTTCTTTTTAATAATAGTGCGCTGACTTATTCTGAAATAATTTTATAGGCAAATTATTAATTTTGAATTTTTGCTTGTAAGGAAATGTCCCAAATTTCTAAGAATAAAGCCTCCTCTATTTATTGATAAGATAAAGATTCCAAATCTCTTTCCTTCCTGTTTCCTATGATGCAACACTTTGCATTATGGTAATTTAGTTTCTATTGTTAAAGCCGAGCACTATAACAATGCTATTGCTTGCTATGGTACAAAGGCATTATTTCTTTTCTTTTAACAAAAAAATTTACTAAACGGAACAAACATGTACAGACAACAGTTTACCAAAGTTTTTGAGAGATGTCTAGCCATTCTAGTCATTTTCTCATTGAATATCAATTTGCTGAGCGGTCAAATTGATGAAGAGTTATGCCCATTTGGGATGAGCACGACTTCCCACACTTGTACAGCCCTAACCACAGATGAAAACTGTGGGTTTTCCAATTATAGATCTATTAATGGGTCTTGCAATAACATGGATAACCCTAGCTGGGGGCAGGCAGAAATGCCGATGGACAGATTACTTCCCGCATATTATGAGCAGGATGGCAACACAATTGTCGGACAAAGAAGTAGTCCTCGTTTTATCAGCAACATACTACACGACCAGCCTCAAGATATTTTAAGTGAATCCGGATTAAGTTCGATGGTTTATACCTGGCTTCAATTTATTGACCATGATATAACCATAATCCCGCAAAGCACACAGAGTGCCCCAATTTACGTACCGCGAGGTGATCCATTTTTCGACCCTAATGCGAGCGGTATAGCAAAAATTGCTTTCAACCGTTCTGAGGTATTTCCAGGAACGGGGACTGGACCGAACAATCCAAGACAGCAAGAAAATGTATTGACCAATTGGATAGATGCTTCTTCTGTATATGGCTCTGATGAGGAAAGAGCAAGTTGGTTGCGGTCGGGTTCTTTCGGAAAGTTGAAGGTTTCCCCTTCGCCTAATGGGGATTTATTGCCTTGTAATACGACAACAGGAAACTGTGCTGATCCTATAGATGAGCATGCCCCTGAAATGGATGCGAACAAGGATCGTTGTGGAAATTATGTCAAGGTGTTTGTTGCAGGAGATGTGCGTGCCAGTGAACAACCCGGTCTGACAGCTCTTCACACCTTATTTCTTAGGGAACATAACCGTATCTGTGATTTACTGTTGGCCAATGGGTCTTCTAATGACGAAGAGAATTATCAGTCGGCTAGAGCTTACGTCATTGCACAAATACAGGCCATTACTTATAATGAGGTATTGCCAGCATTAGGCATTACACTACCAGCATATAGTGGCTATCAAGCAGATGTTAACCCAACCATTGTGCATGAATTTGCGAGTGCTGCTTATCGCCTCGGGCATACGATGGTACGGAATGAGTTGCCGTTTGTTGATGAAAATTGTCAAAATGTAACTTTGACTGCTGGATGTACTCCCGATGGTGTCTTTGGCGGAACAACATGTTTGCAAAATTGTGCGATTGAAGAAATTACCAGTCCAGTTGCCTTGCGGAATGCATTTTTCAATCCGTCCATAGTTGCCCACAATGGTATTGATGCATTATTACGTGGATTGGCCACACAACAACAACAGGAGATCGATCCTTTTGTTATAGATGATCTTCGCAATTTCCTTTTCGGTCAGCCGGGAGATGGTGGATTTGATCTGGCATCTGTAAATATCCAAAGAGGAAGAGATCATGGGCTGCAAGATTATGCGACCGTTCGTGCTGCTCTAGGCCTTGGACAAATTACAAGCTTTTCAGACATAAACTCTAATAGTGAAATTGCCCAAAGGTTATCTATTGCTTTCGGAAGTATTGATAAAATCGATTTATGGTCAGGCTTGTTGGCCGAAGAACACCTTCCTGGGAAATCTATTGGTATGACCATGCATGCCATACTCAGTTTACAATTTGCTAGAATTCGGGATGCCGATCGCCTTTGGTACGAAATCAATCCTGTATTTGATAGTTTTGATTTGGATTATCTGAAGAATATAACACTAGATGAAATTATCTCCTTGAATACAGGTGTTCAAGATTTGAGTGATGTTTTTTATCATCAAGATTGTCCCCCTACGTCTCAAGATTATTGCGAAACAGCCGGGAAAAACACTTTTTATGAATGGATTCAGAAGGTAACCTTGGAAGAGATATACAATCGTTCTGGAAATGATGGCGGATATGGCGATTATACACACCTCTGTGCTAATGTAGAAGCTGGAGGCATGCACTATATTTCACTTCGGGCAGGTTATGAAAGTACGGAATATCCAGAATACTGGAATGTTTGGATAGATTTCAATCAAGATGGTGTATTTGACAACAATGCTGAAAATGTCATATCAGGGGAGACTTATCGTAATTTATCTGGCCTCATCAGCATTCCTCAAAATGCATTGTTGGGGCATACCCGTATGCGGGTTTCTATGAGTTGGGACAGTCCCCCCGATCCTTGTGGCCAATTTGAGTATGGTGAAGTAGAAGATTATGCCATCAATATCCTTCCATCCAGTTTATGGATTGTCAATACAGGTTCTCCACAGGTCATTCCGGAGCAGGAAGCTTTCGAAGTAGATAAGATGACGGTTTTCCCTAATCCGGCAATAGACCAGTTTTCGTTTGTGTTCAATAATCTTAAAACGACATCGGTTACCGCCCAGCTTTACAATTCCTTTGGTGATATGATAAAGGAAATAGCCTTTGAAGCTCGGGAAGGTGAAAACCTTCAGGAGATTGATGTTACAGGATTGGCACCGGGGGCTTATATTCTATTGTTGGATCGTGGCCCTAGTGTTGGAAAAATCAGGCAAATGGTTCAGATTGTGCGGCCGTAATTTGGATCTTAATAATTTTATAAGTCACATAATTTTAGTATACCTGTGGTGTTTTGGCATCACGGGTATTTTTTTGTAAAACTGGAAGCAGGGGAAAATTCGGCACTCGCTCCCCTGCCTGTCGTGCTGACAAGCAGGCAGGCCTTAATCCCCGATGAGGTTGCCACCACGCAATTTCCTTGCCTTAAATCTCATATGAGCAAACTTTTCCGCCATGTATTCTTTTAAGATCAAGGAATTGTAAATAAACATCACCTTTTCCTAAGCTTATTGATAAATCCAAAAATCAACTCATTTAAATCTGGGGAGATTTTTAGGTAAAGGATGGTTCCACTGTATAATATGGCAAACAAGATGGAGCGGGCTATAATCATCAGCACGGGATGTCCATAATGTGGGAGGAGCCAAATGAGGGCATAAATTACAGCGGCAATTAAAAATAATTTCAAGGTATTCCAAGTAAAGGGTTGGATCTTAAACTTGTATTGGATAAAAGCGAGCTTCACCAAGTTAAAGGCTGTCAGGGAGGAAAGTGTAGCGATGGCGGCTCCGGCAATGCCGAAAATCGGGATCATGGTGATATTGAAGATGACATTAAAAACGGCGAGGCATAATATGGTGTAGAAGTTTACCCGAAAGTATTTTGAAAAAGCAATAATCTGGCCGTTTACACTGGTAGCTAGGTCGATTAGCTTGGCTATACCGAGAAAGAAGACAACGTATTTACCGGCCCTTAAGGTTTCTGTATTTCTCATGATGGAAAAAATATCTTCCAGCGATAACCAGATCAAGAGGAAAACCAATAGGCCGATGATGAGCAGATTCAAGGATGATTTCTGGTAAATTTCCTTGACCTCGGTTATATTTTCATCCTTCATGGCTTGTGAAATAATCGGGGAAGCAATTCCTATAACGGCTCCAAATGGAATTATAATAATGTTAACCAAACTCATGGCAACGGCATAAATTCCGGTTCCGGTTAAGTCTACCATTGTACCGACCATTATGGTATCAATTCGTGTGGCTAATATAGACCCCATGCTCCCGAAGACGCCGTACATGGCATACACCCCCATGGCTTTTACCTCAGTCTTTTTATAGAAACTGCGCTTGATCTTGAGTTTAAATTCTCCTAAAAAGGCCAGATAGATAAACAAAGCCAACAAAAAGAAACTATAATTGAGCAGTATAATCCAGATGATACCACTATTGTTGATATAACCATAGATAAATAAAAGGATCGCTGCCGGTAGCGAAAATCGGATGAGTTGTGCCAGTAGTAAGGGCACCACAATTCTTTTAAAGTTGGAAATGTAGGCCTGTAAAATTGAGGTGAAGGCTATGAGAATGGCTATGATTGGAGATACCCAAAGGTAACTTTTGATGAGTGTAGACCGTTCTTCATAAAAGGCCACTACTGTATCCCAGCCTAAAAATGCAAATCCGCCGAAAATCAGGGTGACGATGCTTCCCCAAAGGAGTAGAAAGCTCAAGAATCCATAATGCCCGTTTTCTACATTGCGGAATTTAGGGAAATAGCGCAAACTCAAGGCTGGGGCACCAAAGGCGATAAACGGTGCCCAAAACATGGCCATATCCATGATAAAACGAGCGAAACCATAGGCTTCAAGAGCCAAAGGATAGATGAAAAGCGTACTGAGGATGCCCATAGCCGTCCCGACATATTGCACGATGCTTCCTTTTATCCCTTGCCGCTTGATAACTCCCATAAAAAATTGTAGTTTTGCTCGCCTTTATATACCGCAGGCGGTGTAAAAGTGATTGGTTGTTAGTGATTGGTTCCCACTTTCTTGGCTTTTGATCACTAAATTCATGCTTATGCAGTTAGTTTTTTATAAAAAAAAATTAACATAAAAAATCACTTCTTCATCCCGTTCAAAGGGTGCATCACAAATTATCGCACGAAAGGTTTTAATGGTGTCGGTTCCCTGAACCTTTGTACACAAAAAATCAGAATGGATAGCTCCAGAGGAGCGGAACCATTTGTAGAAAAAATCAATAATCGTAATTTTAGGTGCGTAGCACCGACACCAAACGGCAATCTGGGATGCAGCCCGTTCAAAGTATACACGTAAACTTATGACAAAAGTATTCAAATTCATCAATAATTATATGCTGTTGCCCTTTAAGATAAGGACGATATTCAAAAAAAAGGAATATACGGCACCATCTCCCTATGAAAACATACTATTTTGTCCATTTAATTTTTTCACTTTAAATCTAGCCAGAGAATCTATTATGGCACTTAGCTGCCGGAGTAAGACTAGGAAAGTTAGCGCCTTGCTATTTGACCTTACGGATTTAGAGTTTTTGGATCATCATGGGGATACGAAAAGTCAATGGGCTAGGAATATCCATTTTTTTCTGGCCAAAACTTTCTTGCGCATTTGTGGCATTCCGGTTGTTAGTTATAGCAATTATTATAAAAAAGAAAATTATCAAAAGGTCAAGGCTCATTTTGATTCGACACCTTGTCAGGAACTCACGACACTTACACATCATGGTATTTTGATTGGGGATTTGGCCGTCAGCTCTAGTATTCGGAGGACGCTCGGCCTTGGGCCAGATTGGGAGGATGAGCATTTCGTAAAGATGTTCAAGGGTTTTCTTTTATCCGCCTACATCACAACAGATATTTTCCATAAAATTATACACAAAGAGCAACCGGATAAAATTGTCATGTCCCATGCCATTTATATTTCTTGGGGTACGCTTTTCCGATTGGGGCGTTCTCTTAATATTCCGGTGGATGTGTATAATGGCAGCTATCAGAAAAATTCCCTGCGAGTTTATCACAATATTCCCAATGCTCCTATGCCGGATCGACTTTGGAGCAGGTATAAAGCCATACCGCTACAACCAGCAGAAGAAAAAATAACCGATAGCTATATTCAAAGTCGAGCAGATAATAGCAAGGACAATATCCAGTTGTTTACCAGAGAAGAAAAAACGGACAAACTGGATGCTTTCATCGAAAAAGCCAAAACAGAGCAAAAGTCCTTGTCCTGTTTATTTACTAATATTGTTTGGGATGCCTATCTGTATACCGAAGCAGAAAACAGCATGAATATGTTAACATGGCTGCAAGCAACAATTGATTTTTATATCAAAAACCCCGATGCCTGTTTAATCATTAAGGTACATCCAGCCGAGGAATTTCATGGTGTTCCAGTGCAGTTCAGGGTAAAGAATCTCATTCCGAAAAAACTGCCGGATAATATTTTTTTTATTGATGAATTGACGCAAATTAAGCCTTTTCATATTTATCAACATATCGACTTTGGCCTGACCTTTATTTCTACCGTTATCATAGAGATGGCCTTGAAAAATATTCCGGTTCTTGCGGCCGGACAAGGCGGACAATTTTCGGAGAAAGGGTTTACCTATGATTGTTATGACAAAGAAAGTTATATCCTTGCTTTGGAGGAGGCGATTCACTATAAACTGGGTTTCTCGCCGGATCTTGAATTAGCAAGGCGATTTTTATATTATCGTTTTTTCAGAGAAGCCATTCCTTTTAACTTTTTGTCTAATAAAAATAATTACCTTTACGCCGTTCCGCCAGAAGAAATATCACATGAGGATGGTCTCGATGTAATTTGTGATGGTATTCTTTATGATGGTGATTTTATTTATGATTGGACGGATCAGGTGTAATAACATATTCACAGTAGAGCCGCGATGCAACGCGGCTGTGAAAAAAACAAAAACATAAATTATGAAATACGGAGTAGTTGCCTACCCAAATAGTTTAAATATCGGAGATGACATCCAATGCCTAGCTGCAATGGGTTTGCTCGATCAAGTAGATTATTATGTTGACCGAGATCAAATTGACAAGCCACTTTATGACGAAAAAATAAAGTTGATTTGTAACGGCTGGTTTACGGAGACACCGGACAATTGGCCACCTGCCCCGAATTATCATCCGCTGTTCATTTCGTTTCATGTTACGGATGTGCACAACAGTACAAAGAAATTGGTCAATAGTAAGTTTTATGATTACTATAAGCAATTTGAGCCTATTGGCTGCCGGGATTACGATACGGTTGCTTTGTTTGAAAAGATTGGCATCAAGGCTTATTTCTCCGGTTGCATGACTTTGACTCTGGAAAACAAATATGATTATCGGACGGATGATATATATCTGGTTGATCCATTTTACAAATATGATCGTACGCGACAATATTTGCGAAAAGCATTGGATACACTCGTACCGGAGGAATTTAAGAAGGATGTCCACCTTATCACGCATGATGATTGGATCAGTATGCATACTGTTGAGGATCGCTTGGAAAGAGCAAGAGGTTTATTGAAAAAATATGCTACGGCAAAGATGGTGATTACCTCTCGCATCCATTGTGCTTTGCCTTGTTTGGCATTGGGGACTCCAGTGTATTTTGTGGATGTGGGTTATAAACAGCGGAATCGCTTCAAGGGGATTTTGGATTTGATGCATTGTATTACGGATGAGCATTTTCCGGTGTCGACGATGAACTTGTCTGATTCTGCTGCTCGGTATGCGAAGTTGTATAAAAATATGGAATTTACGACGCCGAATATTGATTGGGAAAATCCGCCGGCGAATCCGGATGGGTATAAGAAGGTTCGGGCTGGTATTATTGGTAAGGTGAAGGATTTTATTGCTTCATGATAAATACAATTTCATCAGGTTAAACGTATATTCAGACAAATCAAATATTACAACTTGTGTAATTAAATGCTGATTTTCATTTTCATATGTTTATTACACAACAATAAACACCCTTAATTAGAGAAGTATAAAATGAAAATAGCCTTCCTTAATACATATGATAATTCAGGTGGTGCTGCCATTGCATGTCTGCGGCTTGTTGAGGCTATTGCAGCGTCTGCTCATGAAGTGAAGATGCATGTTCGGGAGAAAACGATTGCTAATCCACATATTGTTGATGTCAATCCAGGTTGGCAAAAATATCCGGGCTTTTTTCGATATGCTTTGGATAAATTATATTTCCTGCCTTTTGAGGTTTCTAAAGATATTCGGTTTCATTTTTCTCAAGCCAACATTGGTAAAGATATTAGCCAACTCAAGAGTATTCAGGAAGCAGATGTAATTCATTTGCATTGGATCAATCATGGTTTTTTGTCCCTAAAAAATATTGAAAAACTGGTTGCACTCGGTAAGCCAATGGTCTGGACTTTGCATGACAAATGGTTGTTTACGGGTGGTTGTCATATTACTAGAGACTGTTACAATTATGAAGACGCTTGTGGCAATTGCTCCTATCTTAAAAAACCTTCGCCGACCGATCTTTCGCATAAAGTTTGGCAAAACAAAAAAGCATTGTTAGAAAATAGCAATATTCATTTTGTTACTTGCAGCAATTGGTTGAAAAATTTAGCACTTGAAAGCAGTTTGTTAAAAAACAAACCTGTTACTCGAATTCCGAATCCATTGGACACGGACTTATACAAACCCCTACCCCGCAAAGCAGTTCGACAGCAACTTGGGTTGCCAGAAAAAGAATTTTTGGTCTTGTTTGTTTCGGCGAATATTGCCAGCCCGTTTAAGGGATTTAAATATTTGGTGGAAGCTTTTGAAATGATAAAGAAAGAACAGCCCGAATTATTTACAAAGATGAAACTTGTCGTTGTGGGCAGGGACAAAAACAATTGGATTACATCTTTGGATTTCCCAGTTATTTACCTTGGAGAAATTAGCAACCCTGCCGATTTAATTCCGGTTTATAATGCTTGTGATATATTGGCTGCTCCTTCTATTGAGGATAATTTGCCGAATACGGTGATGGAATCACTTGCTTGTGGGGTGCCCGTTGTTGGTTTTGAAACGGGTGGCATTCCGGAGATGGTCGATCATTTGGAGAATGGGTTTATTGCGCCGCAGAAGGATGTTCGGGCATTGATGGAAGGGATGGCGTGGGTTTTTAACCTAAAAAATAACAATATGCTTTCTAAGAAGGCAAGATTGAAGGTTATGGAAAATTATCGGTATGGAGTGATCGCGGAAAGGTATTTGGAGTTGTATCGGGGGTTGGGAGTGAAAAAGGGAATTTGAAAAAAGATGCCAGACCATCTCATCAATACCTGTTGAAACAATCTGACATCTTATACAATACGAAAAAAATCGGCGTATGCAATACGCCGCTACGGGTTGTTAATTGATTCCAACGTTTTCGTCACGCAGCCCTGATCATTCCCAACACGCACCTCAAAAGTTGCAGAAGCCGGCACCTCAAAACCTGCCTTCAACAAAATAACCATGCTAGACGTCCAACTATCAAGAGAACCATTCCCGCTGTGTTCATTCCCGACATCGACAATTAATTGAACAGAGCCTAATATATCTACATGGGTTAAACCATCAATTTCTTCAAAACCGAAAATCTTTTGTTCTTGGTTTATAGTAACGACTAGTGCAATGATAAGCAAGTAAGGATTTTCACCGCGCACTAATGCTACTGTACGATAAACTCGCTCCAT
>JAHDGC010000787.1 GCA_020627865.1 Saprospiraceae bacterium
CATCTGCGAAAGTAGCACTGAGCACATTGATCGTTTGTGTACAAATGGTCGCATTGCCGTATTCATCTGTTACCGTATATGTCCTGATGATCTGGCTGGTTAAGCTAGAACTTGTACAATCAATATCGACGACCTGATCGGAGTGTGATTGAGCGTATCCAGAACAGTCTGAAATGCTACTGGCAGGAATGGAAGGGTCAGGTGTAACGCTTGCACAGGAGATCGTAAGATCCGCCGGACAAGCAACTATTGGAGGAAATTTATCTTCGACAAGCACATATCCCCAACAAAGATTACCCGTAGCCCAATGTTTTACCATTACCGTAAGGTTATGACCAACATGACTTTCGTCTACCGTATGCGGCGGATCGTAAACATTGGTCCCCTCTGGATATTGGATGATTACTTTAAAAGCCTGTGGCCCATTGGGCAAACAAGAAAGCGGGTCTTCTCCATTCTCCAAGAGCATATCATAAGTAATAATGGAAGCGCACTCCGCATTAAGGGATAAATTCACTTGATCATTACAAACTAAAGTGCAATATTGTGCATTCAACTGGGTAGAAAATCCGAAGAAAAGGAAGGAGAGTAGCAAAAAGATAGCAAAGAAATCGCTTTGTTGTGGCAGTGTCTTTCTGCCGGAATCATTGCCAGCAAACTCTGCCAAGGTTTCCCTCAACGCCATGCTTCCATAAGGGGAAGTATTTTGTGTCAGTGTAAAATTTCTCTTTTTCATGCAAAACTAATTTTTAAGGTTTAAGGAAAAAACAACAAAACATTTACATAAACCTCTGATTCCTTAAGCGTTCAGAACCAGCAGTACCTTTGCTTGTCGGACACAAGTCGGCAGGCCTGTCAATGTACCTTTCAGTACACCCGGAGTAACAGGCAATATGCCAATGATATGCATCAAACAGTTTGTGACCAACATGGGGTCACAACTCCTTAACGTTAAAATCACTTGATCTATCAAGACATAAAATCTCTCGTCCCTGCTGTAAAGCGAACAGCGCACTATACGTACAAACACATTGTTATACGAATAAAGGAACAAAAAAGACAGACAGCCTTGATGTTAACCAAAAAAAGAAAATGACATTGAAAATAGTCGGACGATTAAAAGTATGTCTGGTCCGACAGATGAGAGGGGGGATAAAACATCAGTTTTTGGAATTTTGCTGAAGCTTTATGTAATTACTTCGAGTAATGATCGTTTATGGGATAATAAACTTTGTTGAACTTGAAGTTAGAACCTCTCTAACTTGAATAAGCTTATGAATGTTCGCGGATAAGACGAACAAGCTTGTTTAATGTGTCATGTACTTTTCAGGCCATGGGAATAATTGTTATAAAATTTTTTAAAAAAATTAAAAAAAATAATTTGATATGTTAGAAGTACTTTGTAAACAACAATAAACGGTTATTTATTTAAATATTCTATTGCAAATATAGAATATATCTTCGTGTTTCCCATACCCTAAATAGGGTATTTTTTATTTTTAACAATAATATGTAAATAAAATCAGGAAAAAAGTACGCACTCATTCCTTTTAAACGATTGACTTATAATAAATTACAATAATTCCTCGTTGATTTATTTTTTTCCTATAAAAGTATAAATTTTTATATATTATTATTTTCGCAGAAAATATAAGGTAGTGTAGCTGTGTGGTTTTTCTAGGCCAAGTGCTATAATATTTTCCAATGCAGAGCCTCCGGCCATGCCAAATACGGAACCGTATTCAAATAAACTACAGCCAAAACATATTTGAATAATTTAACATTAAAATTATTACTAACCCTTGTTTTTTTCCGTAAAAATTATAGGTAAATGTTGAAATAATGTAAATTGCAACAATTTTGCTGGACAAGATTATCTAGTGATAAATACTCATTCACCTTACTATACTTGCTCCAGAATCATTTGAATAAGCGGAAATGAATACCACGAATAAATTTGTTTGTATACACGGTCATTTTTACCAACCTCCTAGAGAAAATGCCTGGTTGGAAGAAGTTGAATTGCAGGATTCTGCTGCCCCATATCACGATTGGAATGAGCGCATCAATTTTGAATGCTACGCTCCGAATACGGCCGCCCGTATTATGAACTCTAACCAGTACATTACGAAAATTGTCAACAATTACACCCGAATCAGTTTTAATTTTGGCCCGACCCTCCTTTCTTGGATGGAAAAATCCGATCCAGAAACTTACCAAAATATATTAAATGCGGACCGGATCAGTCAGGCACTTTATTCCGATCATGGTTCTGCCATCGCTCAGGTACATGGACACCTTATTATGCCATTGGCCAACGAACGGGACAAGCGTACACAAGCCATTTGGGGGTTAAAGGATTTTGAACATCGCTTCGGTCGCAAATCGGAAGGCATTTGGCTTGCGGAAACGGCTGTAGATACCGACACCCTTGAAGTTCTGGCGGAGCAAGGCGTCAAATATACCATTCTGGCGCCTAGACAAGCCAAGGCTATCCGAGCTATCGGTAGTGAAAAATGGATTCCGGTCACTACAAATGGATTCGATACGCGTATCCCTTATTTATGCAAATTGCCTTCTGGCAAAAGTATTGCACTCTTTTTCTATGATGGTAATATTGCGCAGGATGTTGCCTTCAATAAATTGCTCAACAACGGAGATGCCTTTGCCAATAGATTGTTAGAGGCTTTCGACGACGATGATACACCACAGCTTGTACACGTAGCGACAGATGGAGAAAGTTATGGACACCATCATCGTTTTGGAGAAATGGCCTTAGCTTCCTGTTTGAATAAAATTGAGGAAAGCTCACAAGCCAGCATCAGCAATTATGGAGAATTCCTAGACAAATTCCCTCCTAAATATGAGGCACAAATTCACGACAATAGTTCTTGGAGTTGTGTGCATGGCGTGGAAAGGTGGCGAAAAAATTGTGGTTGCAACAGTGGCGGCAATGCTGGCTGGACACAAGCTTGGCGCAAACCATTGCGGGATACACTCAACTGGCTACGGGATGAGTTGATTCCGATTTTTGAAAAAGAAGGAAAAAAATTGTTTCATAATCCTTGGACGACTCGTGATGATTACATCCAGATTATTCTTGATAGAAGCCCGGATAATGTTGTTGAATTTATCAATAGTCATGCCTTGCAACCATTGGATGACGCACAAAAAACTCAAGCCCTACGTTTGCTGGAAATGCAGCGGAATGCGATGCTGATGTTCACCAGTTGTGGATGGTTTTTTGATGAAGTATCGGGTATTGAAACCAATCAAATCTTACAGTATGCACTCCGAGCTATTCATTATGCCAAACAAGTTGCAAACAAAGATTTCCATCCGGCATTCTTAGAACGTATGGAAGCCATCCCGAGCAATATGTATGAAAATGGAGCATACAGTTATACCAAGTATGTTATTCCGTCACGGGTAGATCTTGTTCGTGTCGGGATGCATTATGCCGCTTCTTCCCTGTTTGAAGAATATCCCGAGCACATTTCGTTATTCAATTACGACGCTTACAGTGGGAACTTTACCAAGAAAGAAGCGGGAAAACAACGCCTGACTTTGGGGCAAACCAAAATCAAATCGAAGATTACCCATTCGGAAAAATATTTCAGTTTTGCCGTCTTGTATTTGGGGCAACAAAACATCATTGGCAACATTTCTAC
>JAHDGC010000788.1 GCA_020627865.1 Saprospiraceae bacterium
TTTTTACCCTTTAGGGACGGGGCAAAAAAATGGAAAAATGACATCCAAAATTCTTATTCAATCGTCAATAACTCCGAAATCGTTTTACCTTCAGTTTGCAAAGTTACAATATAAATCCCACTAGCCAAATGACTCAGATCCATATTGTATTGCTTGTTCTGTAACAGTACATTTTCAAATTTGGAAACTTGCATGCCAATAGCATTGTAAACTACAATAGTGCATTCGCCAATAAGCTCGTTTGTTATCATATCTACGATACCATTTGAAGGATTCGGGAACAGTTGGAAGCTAGTTTTCACTACTGCTTCTGGTTCTTTTGTATTCGTAGAAAGTTCCAATGGAGCGTCCGAGTAATTGATAAAAGTGGAAGAAACAATCAAGTGTGGATTAAAACCGTCATTGCAATCGACACAAGTTACCCCACTGACACAATCCGGATTATTGACATGACACATATCCACATAATTTTCATCAAAAACATAATCTAGGACAATCTCTCCATTTCCAATATATGGAGTTAAATCATAATCGAACCAAGGAGAGATTGCACCGGGGCAGAAGCCAGCTCGATCGTAAAACCAAGTCCCATTTTGTGGAGAACAACCATCTGGATTCGGGTTGCAAGTTAACCAATTGTACTGTTCAAAAGTTTGTGCGCCGTCTACCCAAACGTGATGCGTTGTTTCAAAAAACTCTGCCGCATTATTAGTATTGTTATCTCCCCAACCATGACCAGAACCGACCAATTTGAATTTGGATGCCACCGCATTTTCTGGGAACGTTAAAGTCATAGAAGGAACGGGTTGCAAATCTGCTGGGTTCCCAAAATCATAATGATCATGCCAAGCGGGTGTGATGCTGCTGTATTTATATGCTGGTGTTCCGGCTTGATAATTTATTTTCAAACTGTATTCGTAACCATTGTCGAAAGTTTCACAAGCAACCCGAAAACTGATTTTACCCGAAAGGGAAGAAATAAAGTCGGTTACGTCTGCACTGTGTGAGCAAGCCGTGCCATATGGAGTGATGTAATGTAAAAATTCGAACCATTCCCCCTCATGGGTCTTCGCTTCTACCGTTGCTACACGATCCCATTCTCCACAACCTCCTGATGGACAAGAGAGCGTTAACTCTGCCGTTACCTGATCGAAAGCTGCTTGGAAAGACGGTAGGGTAGCGTCGACATATTGTTCAAAATTGGTCGTGTTGATCCAAATGTTATTAAAGGCATCCGCTTCTGTATCGCTGGCCGTGTCTGTAATGTTAAGGCTGACGACCGTATAAGAGGCTGCACCAAAATTATTGTAAGCTGTTATGACCATATCCTGCATACCATAAGATGGCGGTGTCCACCAACCGGTGTAATGCTCATTGCCCCAATCTTTGGCTTCTACAACACCATTGGAAAACTCAAACTGTACAGCGGTAACATTTAGTAAATCTGGAAATTCCGTATTGACAATAGCCGCCAAGCGAATCGGGATCAATTCCGGCATATAAACATCATCCGATAACGGATTGCGCACGTCTACTGTAGGAACCGTGACAGAAGGATCTACAACCCAAAAAGATTTGGTGACATCAGCCGCTGGATCATAACTACCGTTTCCTGCCTGACTGGCCATGATGACAACTTCACCGGCAGTACCATCAAGCGTGACGGTATTATCGTTTACGGAAGCAGGGCCAGAAATTACCGTGAAGCTGACCGGAAGGCCGGAGCTAGCTTCTGCATCCAGTTCAAATGGAGCGGATGTATTTAATTTGTTAGAAATATCACTGAAAGAGATGGCCTGAAAACCCGTTTGCAGCTCTCCCCCGAAATTAGAATTTTCTCCATTAAGCGCAAAGCCGATCAAATCCGCATCACGGCTGCCGTCACCTACTTCGGAAACCAGTTGGGTAATGCCAGTATTGTCACCACCCGGATCACCTTGGTTAAATTTGTAATAAAGTTCCAGATTGTCTTCAGTTCCGGTAAGTTCATTCTCCATCATATCCTGAATTTCTTCTTCAGAAATGGCCTTGCTCCATACGGTAACTTCATCAGCACGACCACCGTAGTAAAAATTAAGATTGCTCAAAATACTCCGGCCAATGGTAAACGGAATATCCTCTACCGTAAATGTTCCAGAAGCAGGGGTGCTGCCATGAAGCGTTCCGTCAACATAGAGCGCAACGGTAAACCCGTTATAGACCCAGGCAAAATGCTGCCATGTTCCGGGGAGTGCCGTAAACTGTGGTGCGACATACTCATGGAAGCCTGCGGAAGACTCCATGCGACATTCCAGTACGCCATTATCCAGTTGTATCAGGTAAAAACCTTGGCTGCCCCGGAAACCGATCATGCCCTGTCCGTAGGCAAGTTCGTCGGTATAGAACCAGCCAGCCATAGAAAATCCGTTGGCGGAATTGGCGATGTACTGTGAACCTCCGTCGAGGCGAACGTAGTCGTCCTGCCGATCAAAATGGAGGTATTGGTTTGACTGTGCCTCTACAGTAATCTGTAGGGCAAAGATTGTTAGGAATAGAGAAAGTATTTGTTTTTTCATATTGATTAGATTTTAGATGCTAGATTTTTAGATCGCTTCGCTTTTAGATCGTTCGCGTTGCTCACTGTTAGATGCTGCTTTACTGGAATTATAGTGTACGTCGTTTTTTTAGGCAAATAGTGATTGACGACTAATCTACTACTTATCAATTCCTCATCCACCAAACCTTCACGTCCGTATCATCCTTCCCCATTTTCGCGACCTGCTCACTCCAATGCTCCGGATTTTTTTCTGCTTCAGAAGGCGGGTAGGTAAACCGGAAGAAATCATTTGCTGCGCCCTCTCTCGGTGTCAGATTTGTTCGTCGCAACAAGGCGAATGCTTCCCACGGTTGGCGAAAATTATCCAGCCAGCGTTGCTTGTAGATAAGTTCCAACTTATTATCATTGATAAAGATACTAATTTCTGGATGATTTGTCTTACCAAAAATTTGTCCATAGGTCAATTCCGGTGGATGGTTATCCCAAATAGCGGAATTTAAAAAAATATTTTGCCAAAAAACCATTGAAGCTACTACGCCGGAAGTATACGCTGCTTCCGCCTGCGCGGTGCTTTGTGCAATGCCTAAACCACGCATATAAATTTCTGCTTTCGCAAAATGAATCTCCGATGCCGTGAGTAAAATTTCCGGTATGGTGTTTTCATCTCGGATAAGGTAATAGTTGAAGCTGGCATAAATGTTTCCGGCTCCTTTAAAATTGTAGTTGGCATCCCTTTGGCCTTGGTAGGGAGAACCCCCAGAAGGAGGCGTGTCATCTTCCGGAATTTGGGGGAAGTAAGCCCAATCATTGTCGGTATTTCCCTCGAAGAAAATGGCCGCACGAGGGTCAAAAATGCCACTACCAGAAAGGTCATCAGATTCGGAAAGTGTCCGCCAGATATTGCTGCCCATCCTGAGATTGCGATGCTCCCGGAATGACCAATGTTTCCCTTCATTTCTCCAACCTTGCTCACTAGGCATCATAACAATATCTTCCCCATCATCAATGACATCCAAATCATTTTCCATAATTTCGATAAGAATAGGCAAGGCATCATCCGGATCTTTTTCAACCATCCTGAGCGCATGTTTCAACCGGAGCGAATTGGCAAACTTGATCCACCTTCTCAAATC
>JAHDGC010000789.1 GCA_020627865.1 Saprospiraceae bacterium
AGATTTTAAACGCTGACCTACTCCATTTTCTATGCAAAAGCACAAAATAGCTTACATATGCAACATATTTTCAAATATGACATATCAATGACTAGACACAATCCTGTTTTTATTCCGAAATATCCTTATTTTTGTGCTCAAAATAATCTTTTTACAGAAAAATTCTAATTTTAAAATATGCAATCTACGGAAAATGTGGTTTCCCACCATAAAAGAGCCAAAGAAGACCCTTTCCAATTTCACGACTACTACAATGTAGATGAATTGCTGGATGATGAGCATTTACTCGCCAGAAATGCCGTCAGAGATTGGGTCAAGCAAGAGGTCAGCCCCATTATTGAAGATTGTGCTGATAAAGCAAAATGCCCGACGCACTTGTTCAAGGGGCTTGCCGAAATCGGTGCCTTTGGCCCAAGCCTTCCAGTTGAGTATGGTGGTGGTGGTATGGATGAAATCGCCTATGGTGTGATCATGCAAGAGCTAGAACGTGGTGACTCCGGTATCCGCTCGATGGCTTCGGTGCAAGGTTCACTGGTCATGTACCCTATTTACAAATTCGGATCGGAAGAACAACGTAGAAAATACTTGCCGAAACTGGGATCGGGCGAATTTATCGGTTGTTTTGGCTTGACGGAACCCGATCACGGTTCTAATCCTGGAGGCATGATTACCAATATCAAGGATGATGGTGATGCCTATATTTTGAACGGTGCCAAGATGTGGATCACCAACTCTCCTGTAGCAGATTTGGCCGTCGTTTGGGCGAAAGATGAAGAAGGTAAAATCCGGGGAATGATTGTCGAAAAAGACATGAAGGGATTTTCTGCTCCCGAGATTCATGGCAAATGGTCTTTGCGGGCTTCTATCACTGGAGAACTCGTTTTTGAGGATGTTAGGGTACCGAAAGAAAATGTTTTCCCTGAAATTCGGGGATTAAAAGGCCCATTATCTTGCTTGTCCAAGGCAAGATACGGTATTGCATGGGGAGCGATTGGGGCAGCCTTGGATTGTTATGACTCTGCGCTTCGCTATAGCCAAGAGCGTGTCCAATTTGGGAAGCCCATTGGCCAGTTTCAACTAACTCAAAAGAAACTTGCCGAAATGATTACGGAAATCACCAAGGCGCAATTATTAGCTTGGCGTTTGGGAACTTTAGCCAATAAAGGCAAAGCAACACCCGCCCAGATTTCTATGGCCAAGCGAAATAATGTAAACATGGCCCTTGAAATTGCTAGGGAAGCCCGTCAAATTCATGGTGGTATGGGTATTACGAATGAGTATCCCATTATGCGACACATGATGAACCTCGAAACCGTACTCACCTACGAAGGCACCCATGACATTCACCTCTTAATTACCGGAATGGATGTCACTGGCCTGAATGCATTCAAATAATATTTACTATATCAAATCAATAAAAGCTTTAAGTTTCCGATTAACGAATACTTAAAGCTTTTGTTTTTTATACAAAAAAATTGTAAATTTCGTTTAATCCACATAACAACAAGCCCAACTGAAAACGTTTATCTTGTATAGAGTAAGTCGCCTATAATTTTACGCTCGTTTGCTTATGAAATCATGCCACTAACTTTATAGAAATCGTAAGCACTACGAAAGCATCGTAAACCTTTATTAAAACGTCGTAAGCATTACGACGCTACTATTGATTTTTAATTGTTCTGGAATGAAAAAATTGTTTTTCTTTGCCATATGTTTGTTCACTTATGCTGGCAACCTTCTTCTTGCCCAAGAGATGGACGAACCCATTGATTTAATCAATCCTTCCTTTGAAGGCAGCCCCCAGGCAGGGACATCAAACGCTGATTTTGACCTCTTCGGGTGGAAAGATTGTGGATTTTTTGATGAAACGCCTCCCGATATTCATGTAGGGGGCAATGCTTATGATGGAACAGATATATTTTTTGGGGTAACCCAAAAAGCGCAGCATGGTAGAACCTATCTTGGCATGGTTACCAGACCAAATGATACTTGGGAAGCTGTTGCACAACAACTAGAAAGGCCACTCAAAAAAGGACAGTGCTATACGATGAGTATTCACCTCGTTCGTTCTTCTACCTATATTAGTGGGACTAAAGGAAGTTCACAACTGGAATATTTCCGCTCTCCCATAAACTTAAAAGTCTGGGGTGGTCATTCATTTTGTGATAGAAATGAGGAACTCACCTTAAGCAATATTGTCGTCAATACCAATTGGAAAGAATATGTCCTCAAATTCGAACCGCAATCAGATATAACGCATATCATTTTGGAAGCTAGTTTTCAAAGGCCACAACCTTTTCCGCCGCCGGGAAATGTATTACTCGACAATGCCTCCCCTGTTATACCGATTGCTTGTGATGAAGAGGATTTGCTGGCTGTAATTGAAGAAGAACGGGAAAAAGACCTCCTTGCAGAAGCAAAACCGACCTCTGTTGATACGCCCACAGCTGACCCTGTCGATGAGTATATTGAAGAGCCTATTCCTTCAAGTTATGGGGATATTGCAGATGGACCTGTTCCTAGACGAATAGAGGCTGACCCAACTCCTGTCCATACAGTTCCGCCTCCTCCCGAGAAAAAGATCATTGAAGAATTAGATCGAGAAAAAATTATCACGGGGCAAATTATCCGAATAGACCAACTGTACTTTGATGCAGATTCTTCGTCATTTACCATAACGTCCTTACCGGTACTTGATGAAATATACCGATTTATGAAGGATAATGAAAGGGTTGTCGTCGAAATTGGAGGCCATACGAATCAAATTCCATCCCACCAGTACTGTGATAATCTTTCTAAAAAAAGAGCCCAAAGCGTGGTAAATTACCTTACCCAAAAGGGTATTGAAAGCTCTAGATTGGAATACAAAGGTTATGGTAAAAGAAAGCCTATAGCCCGAGCCAACAATGTAGAAGCCCGACGAAAAAATCAAAGGGTTGAAATAAAAATTCTCAGTTTGAATGGGTAACTTCAGCCTAGTCGTAAAAGTCACCAATCAAAGATGCATAAATTTCAAAAAAGAACTGTACTATATGAACCGTACAGTTCTTTTTTGCGTCTAAATAGTAGACATTCATTAAACATTAAAAAGAGAAAATTGATCGTCACCGAAATTTGTACGGAAAACACCTTCCCTTTGGTTTGTGTGGAAGCATTTAAGGAAAAGGCACTCCTTTGGAGTCAGCAGTTTGAAAAGGTTTGTTTTTTGGACAACAATAAAAACCCTAATGGTTGGGCATCATCTTTCCTTGCCGTAGGGATTCGAGCAGAGATCGCACCAAGATCGGCATTCGGCGCTTTTAATACATTAAAACATTTTTCGGAACAGTTTAAAAAAGATTGGGCTTTTGGTTTTCTTTCTTATGATTTAAAAAATGATGTTGAGCAATTGAATTCCCATAATTTCGATGGTATCCAAATGCCGACGCTGCATTTTTTTGCACCAAAAATTGTTTTGGAAATCAAAGATTATGCAGTTGAAATTCATTGCCCTGAAAAAGATGCGGAAAAGATTTTTCGCAGCATTCAACAAACAAACATCACACATAACCACACACTGTTAGAAAAATTAAATATTCAAGCTCGGACTTCAAAGGGTTTTTATAAAAAAACAATTGCCGATATTCGTCAACACATCATCGAAGGAGACATTTACGAGATGA
>JAHDGC010000017.1 GCA_020627865.1 Saprospiraceae bacterium
ATTGCAATTGGTAAATTAATGAGTCAATAAAAAACCGTAGAGCCGCAATACATTGCGGCTCTACGGTTTTTATCCACCAGCGAATGATCTACTTAAACGCCCACTCCAAAAAATCCGGCAAAACATCTCGCCAAGTCTTCGGATTATGCTTCCCTCCTTCCACCTCCAAATACTTAATATCCCCATCCCCATAACCCAACAATTTCAATTCCGTAATCAAATCCAAGGTATCATCAATAGAATCAATCACACCATTATTGTTTCTATCGCAACTTTCATCCAATGTTCCCGTTTGAAACCAAAAGCGCATATCTTTTTTATAGACACTATTGCTAACACGCACATGCATAATCCGGTTTGCATCAGGAGCCTCTTCAGAAAAAGGTTCAGAACGCCACCAAAGAGAACCGGAAAAAACGCCCACAATATTAAAGAGATGGTGATGCTGCCAACAAATGTCAAGCGCGGAAAGTGCCCCCAGCGAAAATCCGCCAAAAGCACGATACTTGGGATCATCCAAAAGGGGATAGTTCTCATTGAGCCAGGGCAGCAATTCTTCTGTTATAAATTGCGTGTAAGCCCCAGCAAGATCACCGCGATTGGCATAGTCTGGAATGCCTGCGGTACCATACTCACGAAGGCGATTATTTTCAGGATGAATGGCTACTACAATAACAGGATGTGGCGGGGAAGTTTGGTTGAATTTTTCCAATGTTGACATCAACTTTACAGCCTTCATATCTTGCGCATCGTTCATCAATAAAAGCGCATGGGGAATGTCTTGTGAAAAACTGTATGAGGGGTAATAAATATCAAATTTGATGTTCCGTTCCAATGATTTTGCATGAAAATCCACTACATTCTTATGCAGAATGACATTTTTTTTCGAAGAAATTCCATTTATTTTTTGATGCACAATATTTTTAAATTTTGTCATTTTTAAATTAATAATTTTAAATAACACGCACTTGCCAAATCCTATATGGATTGTTAAAACACTAACCTGATTTTTGATTTATGAAATTAAAAAAATAAAATATGTTTCATGTTGAAAATCAGAAAACATTTTTGTTTGATTGCCGTTAAAAGCATAACTTTGCAACTTAATTTGCAGATTGATGCTTAAATAGCTGAGCATTAAAGATTGAAAAAATGGATTTTGGAACGGTACTTTAGTGCACAAATATATCAAATTAATTTTAAAAAGTACCGCGCAATTTTTACCCTTGATACGCTAGATCGCTAAGGTCTAAAAATCTAGCATCTAAAATCTAATATCTAAATAAAGAAAAAATCATAAACATTCTAATTTTAAAAACCTGTTAACTCCTATGAAAAAGATCGGAATTTTGTTTGGTCAGGAAAACACCTTCCCACAAGCTCTTGTAGAACGTGTCAACGCAAAAAAGGTAAAAGGCATCACCGCCGAATTCGTAACTGTAGAAGAAGTTATGAGTGGAAAAGCGGAAGACTATGCTGTCATTATTGATCGCATCTCTCAAGATGTTCCTTTTTACCGTGCCTACCTCAAAAACGCTGCCATTAGCGGTACTGCTGTAATCAACAATCCTTTCTGGTGGAGTGCTGATGAGAAATTTTTTAACAATTCTCTTGCAGAAAAAATTGGCGTTCCTGTTCCTAAAACTGTTCTTTTGCCTTCTAAAGAAAGGCCACATGACACCAACGCAAACTCCTTCCGCAACTTGAAATTCCCGATGAACTGGGAGAAAGTTTTTGACTTTGTTGGCTTCCCTGCATATATGAAACCACATGATGGTGGTGGCTGGAAAAGTGTGTACAAAGTAAACAATCCTGAAGAACTTTTTGCTGCACACAGTGAAACAGGGAACTTAGTGATGATGCTTCAAGAGGAAATCAAGTTTGAATCTTACTTCCGTTGCTACTGTATTGGAGGAAAGCACGTACACATTATGCAGTACGAACCGAGAAACCCGCACCACCTTCGTTATGTGTTGGATGGCCCTGCTGTGGACAAAAAATTGTTGGCAACCATCGAAGATTATGTCTTGAAATTGAACAAAGCTTTGGGCTATGATTTCAATACGGCAGAATTTGCGGTTAGGGATGGTGTTCCTTATGCGATTGATTTTTGTAACCCAGCTCCAGATGCAGAACTAACTTCTGTTGGGGAAGAAAACTTCGAGTGGGTAGTGGAGAACATGGCCAACTATGCTATCGAAAGAGCAAAAGCACATAAAGACAACCAAGATAATTTGACTTGGGGTACTTTCCTTCAAAATGCTTGCGTGGGAAAGTCCGTAGAAGGCGCAAATGATAATGTGTCTATAAACAGAGATGGTATCACGACTACGACAACGGTGAGATATATTCGCCCAGATGGTAAAACAACTGTTGCCAGCGAAACGACTACAGTTACTCCTGCTAAAAATGGCACGACTGTGAAGAAAGAAACTGTAAAGAAAGAAACGAAAGCCAAGAAGTCAGGAAAAAAAATAACCGCTAAAAAAAGTAAAAAATCTAAGGATACGGTAAAGTCTAATATCGTTGTGAACGTGGTAGAAGAAAGAGTGATGACTGCTGAAGAAAAGGCTGCGGCGCAAAGTTCTCTGATTAAAAAACTGGGTAAAGCTTCTGCAACCAATAGTGATGATCTTAAAGTAATTAAAGGCGTAGGCCCAAAATTAGAAGGCATCTTGAATTCTATCGGTGTGTATACCTACAAGCAGGTTAGTAAAATGACCCATGAAGAATATGATTTGGTCGATTCTTTGATTGATACCTTCAAAGGTCGGGCTAAACGTGATGATTGGGCAACACAGGCTAAAAATATCATGAAAGATAACGAATAATTTGCTTACGGCTTGATGTTTGTATATTTTTGTGCTAAGGGAATAATCGGTAAATAATAAACCGAAGCCCTAAAATGTAGTAAATTAGATTTTTCCTTTCGGGGAATTAATCTTAATAATAAGATTGTTACTTGAACGGATCGATAGCGGAAAAACTATCGAGCCGTTTTTTTCGTATTAACAAACGTAGTACTTATTTGAAATTGACTTATTTGATTTTCAATGTTTGCTGTCTGTTTTTGTTGATACATGCCCCTGTCAGTTTGATTACTTATTGAAGTATTACTGTCGAAAAATTTGAACCCCAACTCCCGAGAATTAAATCAGTTTCATTTGAAGAAAGGTCAAAATAAGTTGAGTTTGCTGAAGTTATAGACTTGGGCTTAACAAGTGCGAACTTTTTACTTTAAATTTTTGACTTATTCACTTAAAGTACTAACTAGGAGAAAAATGACAGATCATTCAGGTTTACGCCTTGCGATTCTTGACCTTTATAACAAGGAGAAAAATCAAGGCATGCGTGCGATAAAAGAAATCGTAGATGCTTACAAAGGATTGGAATACGAAGTTTTTGATGTTCGGGCAGAATGTCAATTACCAGATACCAGTTTCGACATTTATATCTCTTCCGGTGGCCCAGGCGACCCGCTAGAAGGAGACGGTATTTGGGATAAAGCTTACTACGATTTTATTGATAAACTATGGAGGCACAACCAAACCACTACGGGGCCAAAGAAGTTTGTCTTCTTTATTTGTCATTCTTTCCAGATGGCCTGTCATCATTTCAATATAGGAAATATCACGAAAAGGCCAACTCGTTCTTTCGGTACTTTTCCGGTTTTTAAAACAGAACTTGGCCAGCAAGAATCCTTTTTCTCTGGATTGGACGATCAGTTTTGGGTCGCAGATTTTCGCAACTTTCAAGTCATCGCACCAGATGAAAAACATATCCAAGAAATAGGTGCAAAAATTCTTTGTATCGAAAAACCGCATGCAGATGCCAATCAGGAAAGGGCGATCATGGCCGTCCGTTTCTCTAACGAGTTTTTCGGAACACAGTTTCATCCCGAGGCTGATCCGAAAGGGATGATTGTTCACTTTTCCAAAGAAGCACAAAAAAAGGAAATCGTAGATAATTTTGGCCTAGAGAAATACCAGCAGATGATCCAAGATTTGAGGGATGAGTCCAAGATTCCTGCAACCCACAGTAAGGTTATTCCTTCTTTTTTGGATCATGCTATCGAGATGCTACAATTGGTTGATATAGGCTAGGATGGATAGATGCTTATGCCCATCCCCACACTTTTTTACAAAAAAATCGTATGTTTTATTATTATTAAAAATACTAATGTATATTAGCGCATAGATTTTATAACCTACTTTGAACGGAATAAAAACTGCCTGTTTATAAGGACGACAAGTAGGAATACAATATGTAGTAGTGATTTTGATACTAAATTAATTGTGGTTTGCAAGTCGATTAATTATTGCAAGGAATGGGCTATGTAGAGATAGATTTAAAGATCAGAAGCCAAGAAAGTGCTAACCCTGCCTGTCGTGCTGACAAGCAGGCAGGTAATCACTAACAACCAATCACCAATACACCGCTTGCGGTATAACAAAACAAAACTTATGATTCCCTCCCTGCGCCAGCAATACAATAAGGCATTCACCGAGGAAAAGTACGAAACTTTTCTCAAGGAAATTTATGATAGACACGACCATGTCCCAAATTTCAGAATAGCGGAAACGCCCATTTTTATTCCTAATGCCTTAAAGGAAAAACTCTTTGAGGCCTGCGAAGAAATTTCCGAAGTCATCATGCAACCAGATTTCAAGGAGAAATCCCAAAAGGCTGTTGTGGCAAACCAGCATGTGCCCGGAGAAGATGAACATACGCTTTTCCTGCAAATGGATTTCGGGATCTGCTTGGACGAAAATGGAGACTACCTACCACAGTTGATAGAGGTACAAGGCTTCCCAAGTCTTTATTTTTTTCAAGAACAACTGGCCAAATCTTTCAAAAATAACTTCGATATTCCTGAAAATTACTCACCCATTTTTGGTGGTTTGAGTAGTGAAGAGTATATGGGCTTGCTCCGTAAGGCTATTGTTGGAGATAGCAACCCGGAAAATGTCATCCTCCTGGAAGTGGAACCCAAGAAGCAAAACACCCAGATAGATTTTTGGGAATGCCGCAGGCAATTGGGCATCCCCATTTTGTGTGTGAGCGAATTAATCACCGAAGGAAAAGATGTTTTTTACAAAGACGAATCCGGTAAAAAAATCCAGATAGAAAAAATATTCAACCGTGTCATCTTTGATGAACTTGTCAAACGAGACGACCTGAAAAGAGACTTCTACCTTACCAAAGAATATAACATCAAGTGGATCGGCCATCCCCATTGGTTTTTCCGCATCTCAAAATTTACCTTGCCGTTAATCAATAGCAAATACAACCCACCATCTTTCTTCCTGAATGAAATAAAAACCATTCCCGAAGATTTGCATAATTATGTCCTCAAGCCGCTATATTCCTTCGCCGGCTCCGGTGTCATCATCAACCTCAACCGCCACGACATCGAAATGATCAAAGACCCGGAAAATTACATCCTTCAAAGGAAAGTCACCTACGCACCCGTTCTAGAAACCCCGACCGGCAACGCAAAAATAGAAGTCCGCATGCTCATGCTGTGGGATAAAGATGATGAAAAACCACGCATCGTCAACAACCTCACCCGCATCAGCAAGGGCGAAATGATCGGCGTAAAATACAATAAGGATAAGGATTGGGTAGGAGCAAGTGTTTCGTTTTTTGAGTAGAGACACGATACGTCGTGTCTCAAATGCATCACGTTTTAGAATTTGATTTTTTTGAACTGGCTCCCAAGTTGGATTGGGGGAATTTGATTTCCGAAAAAAAACGTAGAGACGCCATGCATAGTGTCTCTACGTTTTTTTCGACAGAAATACCCCAGAATTCCCCAATCTCCACCACCGCAACATCTGACCTCTGTCTGACAATGAGCGAAGCGAATGATCTAAAATCTAAAAGGCGAAGCCGATCTAAAAATGAGCGCCAGCGAATGATCTACTCCGAAGGCATACTCGCATGAACACTCCCCGCAATCCTCCCCGCATAATCCTCCAGCAATTCCAACACCCGTTCCTTCTTCGGCGACTTGACAATCAAGCCAATATGATAATCCTTCTCCAAAGTCCACACCACCTCAGGGGCATCAAAACCAGCATAATCCGGACGCTCCGCATTCGCCAAGGAAACAATAATCCCTGCACAAGCCTTGGTTAATTTTGGCAACTTGTACTTTTCGCGTTTCGTTACAGTCCAACTTCGCCCATTCCTCCCACAAGTTAACACCATAAGCCGCTTCCGTCATCTCAGCAATATGTGCACCCCCGACACGAGAAGCCGTTTCCAGAAAAACAAAATCACCCGTTTCCTTATCCTGAATAAACTCCGTATGCGAGGCACTATCCTGCATCCCGAAACAATCCATTACGGCAACATTCAATTTCTTAATGGCCTTATCCTCTTTAGTGTTCGGCTTGATGGTATGCGTCCTGAAAATGCCGCCACCATGAGCCACTTCCATCGGTGTATCCAAATATTGTCCGACAGAAGTAAACACCTGTTTCCCTCGGAATGAAAGGGAATCTGCATGATAAACGTGTCCCGGACGAAACTGCTCAATCAAATAATTATGGCGATCCTCTCCCAAGACTTCAAAGTGCTCGTAAAGCTCTTGTTTGGAATGAACTTTCTTAATGCCCGTTGCAGAAGCCTTAAAGCGAGGCTTCACGACCCAAGGAGCTTCGACGCTATCGCAATAAGCTTCGATTGCCTGATCATTAAATAAACCGGAAAAAGCAGGAACCGGAATACCGCCATCCTGTGCCTGAATCCGCATGGCAAGCTTGTCACGGAAGTGGCGAAAGGTCGTTTGCCCCATCCCCGGAATACGGAAATGTTCCCGTAGTTCAGCCGCTTTCTCCACATCAAAATCATCCATGGCGACAATCCGGTCAATCTTGTTTTTGCGCATCACATGAGCCATCCCAGCAATGACATCTTCCATATTCCATTGCTGATCTTTTTCCGCTTCCACGAAAAAAAGCTCGTCAATATGAGATCTTATCCAAGGCTTATTTTCCAGAAA
Source organism: Saprospiraceae bacterium (assembly GCA_020627865.1). GTDB lineage: Bacteria > Bacteroidota > Bacteroidia > Chitinophagales > Saprospiraceae > JAHDGC01. The sequence goes on from JAHDGC010000017.1 coordinate 7,010, forward strand.
TTTTGAAATAACAACAAAAACCCGGCAGCCTGCTTCTTTGCAAGCTTTGATAAATTCATTACCCTTAAATTCACTGGCAATAATTAAAAATGTGATTTGATCTTTCATTTCTCTTGATTTAAAATAATATTGGATATTATCTCGGTACTTACGATGTTGCTGATACTGAGAATCAACTCCAAAGATACGGACATTCCTCAAATTATTATAACTGAAACTGTATTAAAGTTAGCTGTATCCTGAAAGTTGGATACCTTCTTAAGGCGTACGGAAAAGAATAATGATTTGGTACAAGAAATATAAAGAATTTTACTAACTTTATTCTCCGTAGCGTCGTAATGCTTTACGGTGTTTATAATTGCGAATCATATAGGGTATCGAAATTGATTGTATCAGTAATCCTATAATTGGAGAATTCTTCCAAAACCCAAAAAAGGAAACATTTAACCTTGTTTGCTACTTTCACAAATTCGTGTACTATTTTTCCCATTGGTGCAACGCCTATTTATTTTAAACCAACTTAAGGATATGTATACAGTATCTCCCCTCCGGATAAATTTAATGTGCTTACTATTTTGTTTTTTTTCATTCCATCTGCCCCCTACTTTTGGGCATGGCTATAATAACCCTGGTGGTATTATCTATACCGCTTCTGCTACATTTTACGATACAGGAGGGGAAAAGAGAAATTATCATAGTAATGAATTTACACAAACTACCTTTTGCCCAGATGATGACGTGGAAATTATAGTTGCTAATTTTTCCGCTTTTGATTTAGGTGAAACAACATTAGAAAATTGCACTGCTGCATTACAGGTTTATGATGGTAAAAATGCACAAGATTGTTTCCTGAAAGAATTTACAGGAACAACAATCCCAGAACCCATCGCCTCAGAATCTGGTTGCTTGACTTTCGTCTTTACAACTCATGGAGGAAATACTGCGCCCGGATGGGCGGCCGACATTACCAGTGAAGCCATATTTTTTATTGATGTGACATCGAGTAATGATGCCCAATATCTAATCGAAGATGTATTTATTTCCGGTGGTTGTTTTGAGGTGAATAATATTACCCTCTCGGGAGAAAATGGACAAAGTGGCTATTTTACAAATGGATCCCCTAGTATTGGACTAGAAGAAGGGATCGTCTTGACTACGGGGGCATTGACAAATGTTGGGAATTTACCAAGCACATTTTTGGATACAGACCATAGTTTTTTTCCGACCCATGAGCCTGAGCTTGGAAGCCTTGTTTCTGCTTTTATTTATGACCCTGTTATCCTAGAATTCGACTTCATCCCACAGTCCAATGCGGTCTCTTTTAATTATGTTTTTGCATCAGAGGAATACCCAGAATATGTTTGTTCCCAATATAATGATGTTTTCGGTTTTTTTATCTCCGGTCCTGGCTTTACTGGGAATCAGAATATTGCACTTATACCGGGTACGACAACAGCTGTAGCCATTAACACAGTCAATAGCGGTACGCCTGGTACCGCCGGTGGTGGCGGAGGGTGCCTTCCAGGTGGTTTAGATAATGACGCTTTTTATATTGGTAATACGAACCTTGGTATAGCCTATGATGGTTTTACTGTTCCACTGAAAGCGGAAGTAGCGGTTGTTCCTTGCGAAACGTATCACATCAAATTGGCCATTGCAGACGGTGGCGATTACCTTTATGATTCTGCCGTTTTTCTCGAAGCAAACAGTTTTGACGCTGGTGGCCAATCTGCAGTGTCGGCACTCTCAAATACCGGTTCCTCTAATGTTACCATAGAGTCTTGCCCAGGGGCTTACTTCCTCTTTGAAAGATTGGAAACGGATGACCTAAGTGAAGACCTTGTCATAGAGATCATCGTTTCCGGCACTGCAACGGAGGGAGATGATTATGATCCGCTCCCAACTTCCGTTATTATTCCAGCTGGCGAAACAGAATTTACCCTTCCCGTAACAGTGATTGCAGACGGCATTCCGGAAGGAGAAGAGTCCATCATCCTAGAATTGGAAATTGCCTGCCAATGTGATAATCCTTTTGCGGAGTTACTAATCAATGATGGGGAACCTCTTGAGGTCATGGGAGAACCCGTCAACATCTGCACCGGAGGTTCCATTGATATTGGCCCTGTTGCTACAGGAGGCGCACCCGACTTTTTATACGAATGGGATAATGGAGAGACTTCCCCAACGATTACCGTTTCTGCCGATGATGGCCCCCAAGCCTATTCTGTTACGGTAACGGACGGTTGTGGCGGAAGTGGTGAAGCAGTAATCCCAGTAGATATTAGTGAAATTCTGGTCGATATTGATCCACTTGCTGAAGTGGATTGCAGTGGCGCATCGGGCAGTATTGAAGCTGCTCATACAGGGGGAACTGATCCTGTTTCCTATGAATGGAATACTGGAGATTCTGATCCTTTGCTGGATGGAATTGATGCGGGTACCTATACCGTTACGGTGACAGATGCAGCAGGTTGTACGGGAACACAGGAGATTACCTTGGAAGCTGCACAAGCTGTAGACGTACTCATTAACTTTTGGACAGATCCGCTTTGTTTCGGTGATGCGACTGGAGAAGCGGTTGCTTTTGCCTTTGGTGGTTCTGGAAACTTTACTTATGAATGGTCCAGTGGTGGTACCGATCAAACTGAAGTGGGACTGACTGCTGGTGATTATACGGTTACCGCTACGGATGATTTTGGCTGTGAAGGGGTCGGGGAAGTCACCATAACTGATCCGCCAGAGTTAATTGCTACCACTGCGGCTATTGATCCTTCTTGTGCCGGTATCGCCGATGGGGAAGCGGCTGTGCTCGCACAAGGTGGTACGGGTACATATAGTTATGAGTGGCCTTCTGGGAGTACAATTAATGTAGAAAATGGACTCGAAGCGGGGACTTATATCGTGACGGTCACGGATGATAATAATTGCGAAACAACAGGAGAGGTGACCCTTGAAGAACCCGAAGAAATTATAGCAACGGCATCCGTTATCAGCGAGCCTTCTTGCTTAGGAGGGGACGGAGAAGTAGAGGTTATCGCTAGTGGCGGAACGAATGATTTTGATTATGAATGGTCTTCTGGGGGGGCAGGTGAAATAGAATCGGGATTGGATGAAGGAATTTACACGGTGACGGTAACGGATAGCAACAATTGTGAAACAACAGCAGAAGTGACCCTCAGTCCTCCTTTGGAGGTTACGGCCGTGATAGATGATTTTGTCGATCCTTCCTGTGCTGGAAATGCCGATGGAGAAGCTACCGTGACGGCTGACGGAGGCGATGGGAATTTTAATTACGAATGGTCTTCCGGTGGGACTTCCGATGTAGAAACCGATCTCGAAGGTGGTACTTATTTGGTCACCGTTACCGACGGGAATAATTGTTCTGCTATAGCAGAAATAATTTTAGTAGAACTCCCTGACATCCTCGCAGAAATCAATGATTTTATAGCGCCAGTTTGCTTCGAAGATAATTCGGGTGAAGCGACGGTAATCGCTAGTGGTGGCGATGGTGATTTTATTTATGATTGGTCTTCCGGAGGAGTTGTCGAGACTGAACAAAACCTTTCAGCGGGAACTTATACGGTGACCGTTACGGATGGTAACAATTGTACCGCTACAGCGGAAATTACTTTTGACGAACCTGAAGAACTCCTTGCGATTGCCTTTGTTAACACGGAACCTACATGCGCAGGTGGCGATGGTGAGGTTGAAGTGATCGCAGAAGGTGGAGATGGTAATTATAGTTACGAATGGTCTTCTGGTGGAACAGAAAACATAGCATCCGGTTTGGATGGTGGCACTTATTTCATTACCGTAACCGATGGCAACGATTGCGAAGCGATTGCAGATGTTACCCTTTCTCCTCCGGGGGAAATTATGGCAATGGTCGATGATTTTATCAATCCACTTTGTACAGGGGAATCGAACGGAGAGGCGACGGTTAGTGCTAGTGGTGGTGATGGTAATTTTCTTTACGAATGGCCTAGTGGGAACACTGATCCTACAGAAACCGATCTGGAAGCAGGTACCTATATGGTAACCATAACCGATGGTAATGATTGTGTGACGACCGTCACCGTAATGTTGGAAGCCCCCTTGGAATTATATGCTGAAGCATTTGTGCTAACCGAACCGTCTTGCACCGGTGGCGATGGAGAAGCGGTGCTTTTTGTAGAAGGTGGTGATGAAAATTATAGTTATGAATGGTCAAGTGGTGGCACATCGGATACGGAAGCTGGACTTGATGGTGGAACATACTATATCACCGTGACGGATGGAAATGGTTGCCTGACAGAAACGGAAGTTACCCTTACAGCACCTTCAGAAATTACAGCGAGCATTGATGATTTTTTCAACCCGCTTTGTTTTGAATCCAATGATGGGGAAGTTACCGTAACGGCGGACGGCGGCGACGGTGATTTTGTTTACGAATGGTCTTCGGGTGGTACATCCGAAACCGAAACCGATCTTGGAAGTGGTACCTATACCGTAACCGTTACCGATGGTAATGATTGTTCCGTAACCGCAGAAGTCGTGTTAGAAGAACCCGAAGAATTGTTTATTGATGTTTATGATGTCATCCAGCCAAGTTGCGATAGCAATGAAGATGGTATTGTGTTTACAGAATCCTTTGGAGGTACACCGGATTATACTTATGAATGGTCGGATGGTAGCACGGAAACTGATCTATTTGATGTCGGTGCGGGAACGTACACCCTTACGGTGACGGATGCCAATGACTGTACGGCTGAGGTAGAGGTGACACTTGAAGCACCCGATATGTTGATGGTGGAAGTGACCAGCATGATGGAGCCATTTTGCAATGGTGATGATGATGGTTTTATAAAAGTTACGGGTGTTGATGGCACGCCTGATTATGCTTATGAATGGTCAAGTGGAGATACCGGAGATAGCATTAATGATGTACCTGCCGGAGTGTATACGGTTACCGTAACGGATAATGGTGGTTGTATGGCGACCCTTGATGTTGAACTCTTTGATCCTGATCCGGTCGAGGCAGAAATTGTCGAAATCGTCAACCCCAGTTGTCTCGGTGAGGCCAATGGTAGTGCCACCGTTGAGGGCATTAGCGGCACGGGAAGTTTTACCTACGAGTGGCCAGATGGCAATACCGATCCCACCGCAACGGATTTAGCTGCCGGAGATTATACCGTTACCATTTATGATGAAAATGATTGTTTTACAACGATAGATATTTCCTTGGAAGAAGCCGGCGAAATGACGGTTAGCATTATTGATTTTATGGCGCCACTTTGTTATGAAGGGGAAGATGGAACGGCAACAGCACTTGCAGAAGGTGGCGACGGAGATTATACTTATGAATGGTCAAACGGAGACGATGGCGAAACGGCAACGAATTTGGAAGCTGGTATACACACTGTTACTGTTACGGATGGTTCTGGTTGCAACAATACCGCAGAAGTGGAAATCTTCGACCCAGAAGAAGTCTTGGTGGCGATTTTCGATGCCTTCCCCCCAACTTGTTTTGAATATGCAGATGGCAGTTTAACCGCAGATGCTTTCGGTGGAGATGGGAACTTTACTTACGAATGGTCAGATGGGAGTACCGAAATAACAGCAACCAATTTGCCTGCGGGAGACTATACCGTTACGGTAACGGATGGTAATGATTGCACCGGCATGATAGAATATACCTTAGAGGAACCAGAAGAATTAGAAGTTAATATTGTGTCCATTGTAGAACCCGGCTGTGGCGCGCCAAATGAAGGATTGATTATCATTGAAGGAGTTGGTGGAACGGGGACTTTTTTCTATGAATGGTCTACCGGCAGTACAGAAGATGGGATATATGATCTGGAAGCAGGAACTTATAATTATACCGTTACAGATGGGAATGGCTGCTCTGTAGAAGATGCCATTACCCTCGCTGGGCAGGATGCCTTAACGGCGGAAATAACTGATTTCTCCGATCCAACTTGTGCCGGACAAGCGGATGGCTTTGCGACGATTACGGTTAATAACGATACGGGTGCAGTGGGTTATGGATGGTCAGATGGTGGCGCAGGCGATACTAGAAATGATCTTGCTTTTGGAAGCTATACCATTACGGTGTCTGACGAAAATGATTGTCCCGTTATCCTTACCTTGGAATTAACAGAACCGACGACAATGGAAGCGACCATTGATAATGCAGAGAATCCACTTTGCGCTGGTGATGAAAATGGTTTCCTAAGTGTATTTGTTGTTGGCGGTGATGGCGATTATACCTACGAGTGGTCGTCAGGTGATACCGACGATGCCGCTTTTGATCTGGGAGCAGGTACCTATACGGTTACGATTACGGATGGGGCAGGTTGTTCTATCACAACATCTGAAACCTTAGATGCACCGGATTTGGTCGAAGTTGCGATTGTCGATATTGTAGACCCATCCTGTTTTGGAGAGGAAGATGGTGCTGCTGTTGCACAAGCTTCGGGTGGCACGGGAGGACTGAGTTTTGAGTGGTCAAATGGTGAGACATTGGCAAGCATAAATAGTTTGCCCGGAGGACCAATTGGGGTAACCGTTACCGATGATGCAGGTTGTTCCGCAACGGATGAAGTGACCTTAAATATACCTGAAGAAATTGTCCTTACGGCAACTAATCTCGTTGCACCACAGTGCGAAAATGACGATGGTGGAATGGCGACCATCGAAGTGTCAGGCGGTAGCGAGCCTTATAGTTTTACATGGTCAAATGGAGGAAGCAATAGTACAGAAGCTGATTTATCTGCCGGAAACTATACCGTTACGGTCAGTGATGCCAATGCCTGTATTGCTACGACAAGTTTTGTTTTAGAAAACCCCGAAGCGATAACGGCGACAATAGATAATACGACAGATCCATCTTGTAGTGGAAACTCAGATGGTTCAGCAACGGTATCAGCTAATGGCGGAACGCCACCATATACTTACAGTTGGACGAGTGGTGATAACAATGCAACCGCAACTGGACTGCCAGCGGGTCCTTACACCGTTACAGTTACGGATGCGAATAATTGTACGACATTGGCCACAACTTCCTTATTCGATCCGCCTGCGATCCAGGCGGCCATTAATCTTTTTGTAAACCCAACTTGTAATGCAGCCTCTGATGGAGAGGCAACGGTCACCGTCAATGGCGGCATAGCACCTTATAGTTATAATTGGTCTGGTGGACAATCTATGGAAATGGCTACTGGACTTGCTGCCGGAACATATAGTGTTGTCGTTTCAGATGCCGCCGGTTGCTCCACTACTGCCGAAGTGACTTTAACGGAACCAAATGCGCTTTTTGCTAACATTGTAAATGCAAATGATGCAACTTGTAACGGGTTTAATAATGGTAGTGCGACGGTGGAAGCTACAGGAGGGGACAATAATTACAATTATATTTGGTCAAATGGAAGCACGACAACTAGTGCTAACAATTTGACTGCTGGAACTTATACGGTTACGGTCACGGATGGCAATAATTGTATCGCTACAACAACGGCTATCATCACGGAACCGGACTTGTTGGAACTGACATTGGATAACAGCAGCGATGTACTTTGTAACGGGGAAGCAAACGGCAGTGCAACCGTAAGTGCTTCCGGAGGAATAACGGACTATAGCTATAGTTGGCCAGATGGTTCCGATACGGCAAGCCAAAATAATTTAGCAGCCGGAACTTATGTCGTTTCTGCAACGGATGCCAATGCTTGTGTGGCAACATTGGAAATTACGATAGCAGAGCCTAGCGCCTTACAAGTTGCTTGTACAGAAATTCAGGGGGCAACAACACCGGGCGGCACAGACGGCATTGGTGGTGTTACGGTAGAAGGGGGAACCGCTCCTTATACCATCGACTGGCAAGGGCTGAATGGCAACGGTTCGATTCCGAATGTTGGAACAGGTACGGAAGAAATTCCAGATCTCGGTGCCGGAAATTATACCGTTATGATTGCAGATGCCAATGGTTGTGAAACCACCTGTACCTTTACCATAACTGATCCGCTTTGTACCATGACCGCAACAGCGATGCCACAAGATTTGGTTTCTTGTTTTGGCGTTTGTGATGGAACTATATTGTTAAATATTGAGAACGGAACGGCACCATTTACCTACAATTGGGATACTGCTTTTGATGATCCTGCTGCTCCAAGCGGTGTTTGTGCTGGAAGTTATACCGTTGAAATTATTGATGCCAATGGTTGTCAAGCAACAACTTCCGTTACAATGCCAGAGCCGGCAGAACTGACTTTGTCCTGCGCAGAATTAGAACCGGTTTCTGAAATTGGAGGCAGCGACGGCGCTGGAAATATTACCATCAATGGTGGTACGATGCCTTATGTGATTAACTGGGATAATGGTAGCGGTATTCAGGTGCTTGATCCTGCGCAAAATGGTATCAATTCTATTGCGGGTCTTACAGCTGGAGATTATTTTATTACGGTAACGGACGCCAATGATTGTACCAATACTTGTACGTTTACCATCACGGAGCCGGATTGTGCTATGATTGTAGATATATTGTTGGTGAATAATGTTTCTTGTGCTGCTGCCTGTGATGGTGCGATGAATGTGGTCGTAACCAATGGGGTAGAACCTTATATTTTTGACTGGTCAATATCTGGAACTACGGGTGGTATGCCAGCTGCTTTATGTGCCGGAGGTTATACCGTTACGGTAACGGATGCCAATGGATGTACAGGGATGGCAAATCTCTTTTTACCAGAGCCGCCGGCTTTAGCAATTAACTGTACTCAGGTGGAGGCCGTTAGCCAACAAAATGGTAGCGACGGTGTGGCCGGTGTCAATATTACAGGCGGAACGGCACCTTATATCATCGCTTGGGACAATGGAGAAATTAATCCTGCTCCCGAAGGCGATAACCTGATTGCTGCTTTAGCAGCTGGGACATATAACATTACGATAACGGATGCGAATGGTTGTGTGCAAAATTGTGTGGTTACCATTTCCCAGCCGGATTGTAATATGACTTTGGAGCTTACGCAAATGGGATTTGTAACTTGTAATGGTACCTGCGATGCTGCCTTGCAACTGGACATCATCAATGGGGCAATGCCTTACAATATTGCATGGTCGAATCCTGCTTGGAACGGTCAGGAAGCACCAACGGATGTTTGTGCCGGAGACTATAGTGTAACCGTAACGGATAATAATGGCTGTGAAGCCTCTGCCACATATACCGTGTTGGAGCCGGATGCGCTTCAGTTAAACTGTGAAGAATTAGCGGCAGTTTCTGTTCCGAATGGCAGCGATGGTGTGGTTGGTGTGACCATCTCTGGCGGCGAAGCTCCTTACATTATAGATTGGTCGGGAGAGAGTACGGAGGGGCAAATAGATCCGGCACAGACAGGAACAAATGAAATCAATAACCTCACTTCTGGAAGTTATTCGATAACAGTAACAGATGCTAATAATTGCCAGCAGTTTTGTTTGATTGTAATAAACGAACCGAATTGTAATATGAGTGTGGTGCCTACTATTACAGCAGAAATATCCTGTGCAGCTGTATGCGATGGAGCTTTGACTTTGACTATAGAAAATGGGCAAGAACCATACAACTATGAATGGAGCAATCCTGCTTTGAGTGGGGATAATCCAACGGGTTTATGTGCTGGTGATTATGCCGTGACGGTTACGGATGTTAATAATTGTGTGGCTTCTGCCAATATTGTGTTAGGGGAGCCTGATCCGATTACTTTGCTTTGTAGCGAACAAAGTCCTGTTTCTGCTCCGGGTGGGGGAGATGGTGTTGGGGTTGTGGCTGTTTCCGGAGGAACGGCACCTTATACGATTGCTTGGAGTGGCGGTGATTTAAGTGCAGACGCTGCTGGTCAATACGAAATTTTAGATTTAGCCAGCGGAACGTATAACATTACAGTGACGGATGTGAATAGCTGTGTAGAAATTTGTGATTTTACCATAAATGAACCGGGTTGCGAAATGACCGTAAGTCTTGAAGAAATTGCTGGCATCAATTGTAATAGTGAGTGTACTGCTGCGATTGGCATAACAATTTCAAATGGGGCAATGCCTTATAGTTATGAATGGAATGTGGCAGATTTGAACGACCCTGAAAACCCTTCGGAACTTTGTGCTGGAACTTATGCCCTTACGGTAACGGATGGGAATGGTTGCGTTGCGGAAAATGAAATTATCATTTCGGAACCTAATGCCTTGGAGATGACTTGCAGTGAATCTGCTCCGGTCAGTCAGCCGGATGGCAACGATGGTGTAGGGGAAGTGATCATCGCTGGTGAAACATCGGATTATGTGATCAATTGGCAATCTGAAGATGGCTTGCTTAATGGAACGATTGATCCTGCTGTTGCTGGAGCCAATTTGATTGAAGAATTGAGTGGTGGTGTTTATCTGGTAACCGTTACGGATAGCAATGGTTGTGAAGCTGTTTGTGATTTTAATATTACAACACCAAATTGTGCTTTTACTTTGGAGTTGAATCAGGTAGATTTTATAGATTGTGCTGGCAATTGCAATGCTTCTATAACAACAATTTTACAAAATGGAACACCGCCATATGATTTTGCTTGGAATAATGGCATAGGGAATGAAGATACTCCAACGGATTTATGTGCAGGCCTTTATGCTGTTGTGGTCACGGATGCCAATGGTTGTGTGGCTAATGGTGAAATTGAAATTTTGGAACCTGATTTACTAGCTATAGCTTGTAATAATATAGATGATGTATCCAATCCGGGCGGCAGTGATGGCTCAGGTAGTTTTACGCCTGCTGGCGGAACTTTACCTTATATAATTAATTGGACGGATGGTGGTCAAATTTTTGAAACGATAAATGCAGATGTTGCCGAGGAAATTGTTGTAGAAAACTTGCCGGCCGGAAATTATTGTGCAACGATAACGGATGCGAATAATTGCATGGCAGAATGCTGCTTCGTTATCAATGCACCAAATTGTATGCTTGAGGCAACGATAAATCAAACTTCGGAGATACTGTGTTATAATTCTTGCGATGCTAGCTTGGAAGTAACCGTAAATAATGGCAATGCGCCTTTTACCTACGAATGGAATGATCCGAATATTGGAGATACAGCCAACCCAACTGGACTCTGTGCCGGAGAATATACTGTTGCCGTAACAGATGCTAATGACTGTGGCGCAACAGCTTCCTTTACGATTACACAGCCCGATGAACTGCTGCTAAATTGTATGACTTTAAACGATGTTTCCGTACCCGGTGGTGCAGATGGAGCAGGAACGGTAAGCCCAGTTGGTGGCACGGTTCCTTACTTGATTTCGTGGAGTGGTGACAATGGCAGTTTAGGAACCATAGATGAGGTTATGCCCGGAGAAAATGCCATTTCGGATTTGGCAGCCGGCAACTATTGCGCAACCATAACGGATGCAAATAATTGTATCGCGGAATGTTGTTTTGCCATTTCCGCACCGGATTGTGAACTGACCGTTGTCGCTAGTCAAACTTTGGAGATAAATTGTTATGAAGATTGTACGGCTGCTTTAGCGTTGACGATCAATAATGGACAAGCACCTTATAATTTTGTTTGGGACAACAGCGATATTGGCAATGTACAAAATCCGGAAAATTTATGTGCGGGAGATTATGCCGTTACGGTTACAGATGTCAATATTTGTGTAGCAACAACGACCATTACTATTGAAGAACCTGCTTTATTGGAGTTGAATTGTGCAACAATTAGTGACGTAACCAACCCGGGAGGCTCAAATGGTTCCGGGGGTTACATGCCGGTTGGCGGTACGGCTCCCTATACTATTGTTTGGACGAATAGTGCAGGCCAAAGTGATACCATTCCTGTTACAGACACCACAGCAATAGTGTTGGAAAATCTATCTGCTGGAGAATATTGTGCTACCCTGACCGATGCGAATGCGTGTGCGGCAGATTGTTGCTTTACCATTTCTGAGCCGGCTTGTGCATTGGAAGCTGAAATTTTATTGACTTCGGAAATATTATGTTATAATGATTGCTCTGCGACATTGGAACTTGCGTTAAATAATGGTAATCCGCCTTATAGTTTTGATTGGAATGATGACAGTTTAGATGGTATTCAAAATCCAGAAAATCTTTGTCTGGGAACTTATGCTGTTTTTGTAACGGATGCGGATGGCTGTACTGCCAATGCTAGCATAATGATTACAGAACCAACGCTTTTGGAATTAAGTTGTGCTGTGCAGGCGAATGTTTCCACACCGGGTGGCTCGGATGGTATCGGAGAAATTACCATTGCTGGCGGTACAATAGATTACATTGTTGCTTGGCCGGATGGTAGTTTCGACGAGGTAGGTGCAGGTACATCTTCTATTGGAAATTTAGCGGCAGGGCAGCACTGTGTAACGGTTACGGATGCCAATGGCTGTGCGGCAGATTGTTGCTTTACGGTCACAGAACCGGGTTGCACTTTGGTAGCGGAATTAAATTTAGCAATGCCAGTGAGTTGCAATGGCGCTTGTGATGCTGCACTGGATTTGAGTTTTACAGGTGCCTTTGGTGATGTCAATTTTGATTGGAGCAATGATACCTTGGATGGACAAAGTGCTCCGGAGAATTTATGTGCGGGTTTGTATGAAGTAACCCTAACCGATTTTGCGGGCTGTAGTACCAATGCTTCTTTTACGATTGAAGAATTGCCAGCAGTGAGTGTTACCGTAACACCTGATGCTGCGAGTTTATGCCCTGGAGAATCTGTTACAATCACAGCTAGTGGACAAGGTGGCACAAGTAATTTTAGTTATAACTGGAATACGCCTGCCGGTACACAAACTGCTGCAAGTTTTGAAACGGATCTTGCCGGCATGTATCTGGTAACAGTAACGGATGATGCCGGTTGTACAGCCGCTGATTCGATTGAAGTGATAGTTTTTGATAACATAGAAATTACATTTATGCCGAATCCTCCGAATTTCTGTCCGGGAGAATCCGTGATGCTTTCGACAACGGTTTCTGGTGGAGATGGTAATTTTATGTACAGTTGGGATACGCCTACAGGAACTGCTTCGTCAGAAACTTTAGACGCCAATATTGCGGGCGAATATTCCCTTACGGTAACAGATGGCAATAATTGTACGGAAGTGACCAATATTATCGTTTCGGAGTCTCCGGCAGCAGAAGCTTTTGCGGGAGAAACGATGGAAATTACCTGCGAAAATGAAACGGTTACACTTGATGGTGCCGGCTCTAACGGTGGTACCTTCCTTTGGAGTGGCCCGGGAATTACGTCCGATAACGAAGGCTTACAGACACCAACTGTTGACCAAGGTGGGGAATATATCCTTACGGTAACCAATGCTTTTGGTTGTACAGCGACAGATATGGTGACGATAACGACGGATACCAATTTGCCAACGGCTATTGTTGGGGAAAACCAATCCTTAACTTGTTCTGTAGATTGTGTGACCTTGCAGGGATCAAGTCCTAATACTGACGTCCTATTCAATTGGACAGGGCCGAATGGGTATACTTCTTCGGAGACTTATCCAACAGTATGCTTGCCGGGAACGTACAGCTTGACTGTTTTTGATCCGACTAACGATTGTACTTCTCCGCCAGCACTGGTTGAAGTCGCAGATGAGACAGGGCCGCCATTGTTAGCCGTAGATCAAAGTGGCGATATTTTAAATTGCTATGCACAGTCCGTTACGCTTGATGGTTCTAATTCTGCAACAGGTGTGAATATTTTTTACGAATGGCAAGATGATACAGGAGAGATACTGACGACCAATGCGGATTACGTTGTGGTGGAAGAAGGTACGTATACTTTTATCGTTACCAATGTCAACACAGACTGCGAATCATCCGAGACCTTTTTTATCGGGGATTTTGAAAATTATCCGGGAGCGATTGTTGACTTGCCTGATGTTTTAACTTGTAATAATCCTACAGAAGAGATTTTAGTAACGTCCCCATTTGCCAATCAGAATCTGGTTTATGGATGGACAACTGATGATGGAAATATTTTAACGGAGCAAACAGATTCGGAAATTCTTGTTGATGAACCAGGGTTTTATTATGTTAGTGTGCAGGATACTACGAATGGTTGTATTAGTTTTGATACCACTTTCGTGGAACAAAATATTATCCCGCCACTTGCGGATGCTGGTTCGGATAGTATGCTGGATTGTTTTGATGGACAGGTTACATTAGATGGTTCTAATTCTTCTACCGAAAATGTTACTTTCCAATGGAGTGGGGCAGGGATTGTCTCTGATCCGATTTTGACCAATGTTACGGTGAATGCTCCCGGTACTTATGCCTTGGAGGTAACCAATTTGGAGAATGGTTGTTCATCTGTGGATGAGGCAGAGGTGTTGCCACAAGGCCTGCCACAGCTAAATGTTGTAGATACGGAGCCAAATTGTTATGGAGAAGCTAACGGTATCCTCAATGTTGAAAATAGTTCGGGTGGAACACCACCATATTTTTATGCTTTGAATGATGGCCCTTTTGTGGAGCTGACACAGTTTGAGGATTTGGCTTCGGGAGCATATACCATTGCGGTGCTGGATGCGGCCGGATGTGAAAATAGCATTTCCTTGTTCCTCGATCAACCTGCTCCGTTGGATATTGATGCCGGAGAGGATGTGACGATCGGGCTTGGTGACAGCACCTTGTTAGAAGCATTGGTGTATACGCCTCTTGGTGATGGGAATTACGACTTAGCGTGGTCACCATTCAATGACTTGAGTTGTGATACTTGCTATCAGACATTTGCGAGTCCGATTAATTCGACTTTCTATACAGCCACATTAACGGATACATCGGGTTGTTCGGTAAGTGATGAGGTTCGGATTATTTTGGATAAAAATCTAGATGTTTATATTCCAAATGCCTTTAGTCCGAATGAAGACGGAATCAATGATTTACTTTTTATACAAACTGGCGGAACAGTTGTCAATGTAAATGCTTTCCTCATCTTTGATCGTTGGGGAGAAACCATGTTCGAGGGGTATAACTTCAAACCGGACATTCCGGCTTGGGGCTGGGATGGTACCTTAAAAGGCAAGCCGATGAACCCTGGCGTTTTTGTCTACTGGGCAGAGGTGACCTATCTGGACGGAACGACTGGTTTCTTTGAGGGGGATGTTACTTTGGTGCGGTAGGTGGAATTTATAATTGTATAAACTAAATTGGTGGATGATAAATGGTGTCGGTACGATGTACCCTGTCTGCGTGGCTTGCCAGGCAGGCTCTTATTTATCCTCTTTTGTTTGTTTCTACAAATGGTGCCGGAACTACGTTCCTTGTCTAAGCTCCAGCGGAGCGATACCATTTGTAATAATA
>JAHDGC010000790.1 GCA_020627865.1 Saprospiraceae bacterium
TTTACAAAATAAAATCAATAAATATTAATCTAGCATAATAATCTAATTATCAGGAGATAACATGCATTTGTGCAATATTGTCGCATAAGAAATTGTAGTAATGCGATAACAAATAAATTAATACAAATAAATATGTATACATATTTTAACATTTAGAATCCGCTTATCATATTCTGCTCTCCGTAAATTCGCATGCCTGATTTTTTGGCAAGTCAAAGCACTATCTGTAAACCAACCTAATCATATTAAAAACCTTCTAAAAGCTTCTTAAAAAATGATCTACAAAATCCCTTTTTGTTTCCTAATTTTAACGTTACTATCCCTAACCGCTTTCGGCCAAATGGCTCCTCCACTTCAACCTGGTGGCTGGATAGATGGCTGGGATAATTATGACAATTCTATTACCCCCGGACTAGGATCAAGAACCGTCAACTGGGACTTTACAGGTCTCCGAAACATTGATGATGCCCCTCCCGCTTATGAACACCCTCGAATTTATTTTGATGCCGATGGATTACCTGACCTCCGAAATCGAATGGCCAATACCCTAAGTGGCCAAGCTATGACAAAACAACTTCAAGCATTTACAGCACTGCTCTATTTGGGGCAAAGTGGTTATAACCAAAATGCAACTTATGCCCGAAATGCGGATTGGAACAAATGGATTGATAATTCTGGGAAGTGGGATCAAAGCACCTACTACCTCGGACTCCGTGATGGGAATACCAACGTATGGAATACCCTAACTAGCGAAAGTGCCATAAAGGGACAGAAAATGGAAACCGCAACAGAGATGGCTTTCTTAGCATTTGATTGCTTAATCCATAAAGATCAAACCCACCCCATTCTCAACAGACCTTACAATGAACTCGCTGCGGAGTTGGCAACAGCGATGGCCAATTGGGCAACCGCTGCCTTGAATGACAACGATTACCCACTAAACAGTGACAACTATACCCATGTTGGTGGTATTCACATGGCACTGTGTTACGATCTGAATTATAATATGATGACGACAGCACAACAAGATGTAGTCAGGCAAGCACTCGCCGCCATCACTCCTAGCCAACCTTTACATGGTGCTTACCTTGATGCCCCTGCCGTTACCAGTAATTGGTGCGCTTTGAATTCTTTCGAGATCATCACCAACCTTGCTATCGAAGGGGAAACCGGTTATCAACCGACTTTAACGGAAAGATGGTTCAGGGCTTATCATACTTTTATCAACTATGGTTTTTATGAATCTGGTGCACCGATGGAAGGTTTAGGAAAAAACTACATGTTTGTCACAACGGCCATTGCAATGGCACGACGCGGATACAGCATGTTAGGACATCCACATATGCGCGACTATGGTACGAAATATCTCATGGCGATTATGCAACCTTTCGGTTATGGTTTTACCTCTTACGATGTGTGGGGCGGTAGTGGAGAAGATCCTGTTACTGGAGAATATAAATTCCATTCTTCTGATGTTGTAGGATTAAAATATATTTTTCCCGATGATCCAAAAATTGATTTTGTCTGGAGAAATTACATTTCGGGATATCACAAATTTCAAACGATATCGCAAGAAAAATATCTCTACCCGCAAATCCAACCTGGCGGTACTTATTACAACAACTTAATCACGGCCGCTATCTTCTGTCAGGATTTTGATGACGGAGATTGGCAAACCCAAGCGGACAGTCTTGTCGAAAAAGATTACTTCGCCAGTGATAGAGGTTTAGCCGTGATGAAGAATGGTACAAACGCGGATGACTTGGCCGTACAATTTCATTGCCGACAGGATTTTGGTGGACACACCCATGCCGATAGAAATGGTTTCACCCTAAGTGCATTAGGAAGGGTATGGATCAGGCAAACTTATGGTGGCAGCCCATTTCAACCGACCTATTTCCACACCGGCATTATGGTAGATGGTCTTGGTATGGCTGTAGATGATCCAGACGGAGATAAATGCCGGAAGCCAGGGAAAGTGCTACATTATGAAGCTAGTGATTCCATCACACAAATCGCTGGGGATGCTACTTATGCTTACAATTGGACTTGGAATTGGACAGGAGTGATTCCGGCCACTCAAGATCATTATTGGTTAGGCAATAGTGAAGGATGGACAAAAGTTGAAGAAACACTAAATGATTTTCAGTATATTCCAAAAACGGAACCTCATTTCGATGTTCAGATATATGATTACCCCAGTTGGTACAGTCCAAACAATATCGAACATATGATTAAGAAGCCGTACAACCCTATCGAAAAGGCCTATCGTACACTAGGCTTAATCAGGGGAGACTGTCCGTTTGTATTGGTGGTAGATGACTTTAAAAAAGATGATAGTCCACATGTATACGAATGGTTAGCACAAATTGCCCGGGATTTAACGATAGAATCAACAGACGTTAATCTGGTGAACAGTGATTATAGAAATGATATTATTTTAGCAGAACCCGCCACTGAAGGAAACAGGAGACTGCTGGTCAGGGTGTTACAAAATGAAGGCTTCACTGGTGTGCCCGGCTATAGGGCGGATGCTGATTTTACAAATGTGATCACTGGGCAGCCTTTCAACCCAAATCCTTCTGGGGAGCGACCAAGGTTAATTGTAGAAAGTAACAGTGTGGAGCCAAAGTATAAAATCTTGCTGTATCCATATATGAATGGCGATCCACTACCCCACACCAGTTGGAACAGCACAAAGGACACCTTGACCGTCACGACCTGTAATTCCATAACAAAGCAAATTTTCTTTTTAGAATCTCCAACAGAGCGTACCCAATTTGGATTAGTAAGCACAATAGTTGATCCGCCGTGTAATCCAACTACAGATATATTTGCTGTTGGTAACACTTTGACTACAGGAGGTGCCGACGGATGGAAATCTAACATGGTCATTAATGAGTCAAGTACTTACACCAATACCTTAGGTAATACTATCACCGTGAATATTGATAAATTTAATTTTAATGCGCATCAAATAGGGAACCCCGTTACGCCATTCGTCGTGAAGGTTAATGGGGATAATGACTTCACTGTATTGCGTATTGGAACTTCAAGAACATCTGCAGAATATGCCGTTGGGCAAAATGCATTTGACTTTAAAACTGGCGGAGCAAGTATTCCTCTCAATGATGGAGAAACTATTGCTGTAGGGTTTTTGGATGCCTATGCAGATGGTACGGGCGGTGGAATATTGTCTGTAATCAGTCACCAAGGCGGTGGAGATGAAATCTGGTATAGTGGTCATTCTACTACACAGTCCGGAAGTGTTTCAGAAGGGAATCCTCCTGTACAGGCAGCATCCTTACTTACAACCCTGACGAGAACCTATCATTTCAATATCGGGTTCAGTATTATCGAAGATTGTTGTCCTGCTCATCTTGAAATATTGGGTAACGTTCCAACCGGCACCTATATTTCTGGACAGACGATATATAGTAATGGTGTTATAGCGCCTGCCTCAAATGTTATCTTCAATACCGGAGACAATATCTTGTTGGATGCGGGATTTGAGGTTCCTGAAGGAGTTGAGTTTGAGACGGTGATTGAAGGTTGCAATGATGGTATTAATCAATAAATAGCAGAAATTTAAATCTCTAAGAAGTCTTCATTTTTAGTAATTATTTTGTTGTATTATTAGAAAA
>JAHDGC010000791.1 GCA_020627865.1 Saprospiraceae bacterium
CTATAAGATTGACCTAAAAAAAACCGCTCAGCTTCAGGAAATCGCCTATCCTATGGAATTCACTTTCCACCGGGCTTTTGACCTAACACCTGATCCAATGAAAGCAGCTACCCAACTCATAGAACTGGGCATTGATCGCGTGTTAACATCCGGACAAGCTCCGGATGCAGAACGTGGTATTCCAATATTGAAACAGTTACAAAATAGCTTTTCGCAAAGATTAAAAATAATGGCTGGTGGCGGTATAAACCCTGACAATATTGAAACAATTACCAATCGAACTAGTATCAGAGAGTTACATTTATCTGCAAAAACAAAAATTCCAGGGAAATTTGGTGACTCTTGGGAAACAGACGAGGTTATACTCAATCAATCCATTCAAGCTATTAATGGATAACTATTCAACCCAACCCATCATTAAGCATACAGAGGGTGCAAGTTATCAACATTTATACCACACCAAATGTTAATAACTGTGCAGATTCCCAACATTTTATCCACATCCCGTATAAAATTTGTATTTTCGTCAATACATGCTTTTGCTAGAGATTTAATTAAAAAAGCTCCTTTTCACTATGATACAAGCATTCTTCCCAGAAGGATTAGACCCCAGACAACTCGGGCGACTTATACATACTCCACTGACTTCGGACTCACCGCTTATGCTGAGGAAAAATCTAGTAGATAAAGACATTCCTGCCATCAAAATGATCGACTTTATCCACCAATTCTTATCGGACATTCATGTATCTAAAACGATCAAGCTGACCTCGAAAGGAAATCTCAATCGGAAATTCATACATCAATTATACGAGCACCGAATTATACCCTACACCATCATTGATGAGGGTAAGTTAAAACTCAAAAAAGAGGCGGATTATTTCCCAATTCATTTTGCCCATATTATTACAAAAATGGCGGGTTTGGCGCAAGTACAGGACAATGCATTATCCTTGACGAAAAAAGGAGAGCAAAATATAAAAAACAAGGCCTCATTATATCAAATATTACTGGTGACCTTTACCCATAAATATGATTGGGCGTATCAGAGTTATGCACCAAAAGATGTCGGCCAGATGGGCTGGGCTTATGTAATTTATTTGTTATTACAATATGGAAATATAGAACGCAACTCCAATTTTTATGCGACTAAATATTTAAATATTTTCCCATCAATACTCCACCCTTTTGAAAAAATTATCCCCGATAATCCTATCGACCTTTATCAATCTTGCTTTCAAGACCGTTTCTTTAAAGCATTTGGGTCACATTTCGGGCTTGTTACACTTAGGAGTGAACCATCTACAAAAGTAAGCCCGATTGGTAATCGTTATTTAGTAAAAAAATCATCTTTGATGGATAAGGTTTTTGCAGTACGCCCAGGGGTGAGAGAGAATTAGGAACGAATGCATAATAGGACGCACAACTCTACTCTTTCTCTTGTTCCAGCCCCAGTTCGTGGAGGAGACAAGGGTGCAGCCAAGTTGCTATGCCAAATAAAGTTTCCCATCCAGTCTTTTGGGGTTAGATTTAGTAGCCTACTCAGATTTACAATCCGCTTCACAAAGTTTGGTGGTTAAATCCAACTTTGGGAAACAGGTTACGTTTAAAGGGAATAGATAAGTATTAGTGATAAGCAATCGAAAACTTCGATACACAAAATATAATTTACAAAGATAAAGAAAAGTATTAAATATATATCTAGCTAAAACACATTTAAAAAAAAGAAGACATCTGAAACTAATGCTCCAGATGTCTCCTTGACTTGAAATCATAACTTATAACATTATTTCTCCTCAGACTCTTCTGAACTTTCATCTTCCGTTAATGCAGGAGGATTATCCCCACAACTCAAAATTGTCGCGATAAATTCTACCCCAACAGGAACTTCAAAGCCCGCTCCTAATTCGATATAATCCCCTGCAACAAAAACGACATTCGAAGCAGCCTCTGTTGGTTCTTCAGAATAAATCCAATCTGCAACAGTATATACACCAGATGGCGTAGCACTTACATTAAGGGTTAAATTGGGTTGGCAATTCTGTTCAACAGTATTCATAAAAGTCTGTTCGCAGCCATCAGCACTCGTCACAGTAAGGGTAACATCATAAGTCCCATTTTCTGCATAAATATGAGAAGGATTGAGTTCCGTACTGATATTACCGTCACCAAAATCCCAAACCTGTGTAGTAGCATTTACGGATTCATTCGCAAAATCAACAGCACTGTCATTATACAAGTAACTAAATGCAGCAACAGGTGCTGCCGACACAACAACATTCACACTCACGGGATCACTTACCACATCTAGACAAGTTCTTTCTCGCACCTCAATAGTTCCCGAAGTGCCAGCCGCACCCCAATCTATTGTTATACAGTTTCCATTATCCGCGATAACTGTCCCCCCGGTAACAGTCCAACAATAACCAGAACCCGGGGCTTGTTCCGTACAATAAGTCGCTGGATTTCCACTACACACTACAGGATCGCCACTCACAACCGGAAGCGCAGGTTTCATATATTGGTATAAAAAATCGGCAGACTCTTCCTGCATAAAAGCAGCGATGAGAGGATCTCCCCAAAGTTCATGCCCCTCTCCTGGGAAAACATGTAATTCGCTGGTAATGCCAACACTGGTTGCCTGTTCATCAATCGGAATAGAACCACATAAAACAGGGAAGATGGGGTAACTAAATGGACGTCCACAATCAGGAAATACGATTCCATCATCTGTTCCATGAAAAGAAATTATAGGTGCCTCCCCTGCTTCAATAAAATTAAGATCACCGATAGCGCCCCAAAAATTGAGCACAACATTTGGTTCACTGTTCATCACGATGTTATTACCCGAACAGTCAAGGCATCCTAAGTCGTCCCAACTCCCATCTTGGAAGGTTGGACCAAGCAATGAAGTCGGTGTACGATCTACCTCATCAATGTAAGCGGCATGAATGGCACTGATAGAACCGGCAGAATTTCCACCTCCAAAAACATGATCCGGATCAATTCTATACATGTCCGCATTCGCCCGAAAGTATCGAACGGCGGCCTTAAAATCTTGCGCAGCCCTGTACACGGCCCTAGTTGCACTACCAGTACTCAAGGTATTAAAGCCAAGTCGATAATCAATATTGGCTACACAAAACCCCCTGCTGGCCATCGCATTTGCAAAGTCCACCAGCTCCCCCTGTGTTTTTGATCCCAACAAGAAAGCCCCGCCAAAGGCCATGATAATCAGGGGGCGTTTGCTAAGGGTATCCCCCGCAGGTTCATAAAAATCAAAGGACAAATCTTCATCTGTTGTCCAAGCATCATTAGCAGCAATAATTGCTGGAGCTGTTGCATAAATGGCAGGTTCAGAAGTAACTTGGGCTGCAAAGGTACTGGTGAGGTAACGACCAGAATCGCAGCTGGGTTGCGCGATCACAGTTTGCATTGTTGCCAAAGAAAATAAAAACAACAGTGTAATTACTTTTTTCATGTTGACGTTCTTTTTGTTTAGGTGAAAGAAATTAAATGTTATGGGGAATGTGGTTTATGGGAACGATTAAGGTAAGGGTTACGCTTGCATGATGATAAGCAGTCACCAATGCGATCATGAGGGTGTGGCCGGTAAAGATAAGGAAAAGGATTT
>JAHDGC010000792.1 GCA_020627865.1 Saprospiraceae bacterium
TCCAAAAATCAGGCCACCCCACCGACTAAAGACTTTCATCTCTTTGATGATTTCGATATCCTTACCGCCATAAATGGTAAACATATCATTGACACCATCATTATTGGGTGAAAATGCAGTTGGAATGTAAACTGACCGTGTTTTCTCAACATAAATTACACGTTCTCCAGTTGCCACACAACCTTTGTCATTGATCGCAGATATTTTGTAGGTCAAAGATTCCGCTGGCGTCACTTCAAAGAAAGGACAATCCAAGCAAGGAATATAGGGTTGGGTATCATCTGACCAATAGAAAGTGTCAATAACACCAGAGGTCATGATTTCAAAGGGAACCGATTCGCCCAATTGAATGGTCATATCATCCCCAACACTCACCATGAATTGATCCGGATCATAAACCATTAGCGTATCCGACCAAGAACAGCCATTTACATCCGTTACGGTTCCAAGATATTTTCCACTAGGCATATTGTGAAAAGTAGAATCCGGCATGACATAAATACTGTCTAATGCATACATGTAAGGCAGCCCCATACCACCCCGTACATTGTCAAAATAAATCATGGCATCAGGCTCTCCATAACAACTTGGCGGAATTGCCTTGAGTTCCGCCTCGATCGCAGTAGGCTCATCTAAGAAAACAGAATCCACTGTTTCGCACATCTCTCCATCGGTCATCGTAACGGAATACCAACCCGTTCCTAAGCCATCAATGCTCGTTCCTACAACACCATTTTCCCAACGGAAACTAAATGGAGGAATACCGTTCATATTCGTTACCTCTATCCGTCCATCTTCGTCACCACCACATTGCAACTCATGGGTAATGGTCAACAATGGCCTAACCGCCGGATCACAACCACACAATTCCATCCCTGTCAAAGTTTGCGGGCCACAATGATAATCATCATCCACCGTAAAGCTATAACTTTGTCCTCCCGCCAACACCGTACTGGTAAAACTGTTGCCAGATAATGTTCCCGGCGTGCCTGTAACGGTATAGGTATTCGGATCCCCACCTTGTATTTCAAAAGCAACGACATATTGCAAGTTAACCGAATCGCAAATAATTTCAAAGTTAATCACCTCCGGAATATCCATGACCATAAGGTCATTGGAAGCAGTAGCATTATCAATAACGGCATCACAACCAGCGCCCGTTGCCATCACGCAAGACAATACCGTATAAGTTATGTCATCTGATGGCGAGAGCGTTTCGGTATAGCCAGAGTTTATATCATCCAAGAAGTATGTCGTCGTGCCATCTGTGTATTCCACATCAAACGGCCCTGTACCTGTTATTTCAAACGTCAGAAAAGTATCATCACCATCACAAATGGCTGCATCGCCAATAATTGTAACCTCCGGCGTTTCGTAAAATGTAACCGGAACAGCCTGCGAAATGGCTAGACATGGATTCACAATCGTATTCAGATGAGGCATGCCTGTACCATCATCGTTTCCTGCAACAGCAGAAATCATATAAGGTGTATCATAATTAAGCACTCCGGAATCGAAGCTGAACTGCGGTGTCGCAGAATCCAACAATATAGCTCCTATATTATTAACATCACCATCATGTAATATAAATCGCAAAACGTCATCCGGATCAAGTACTTCACTACCATTATATACCGGAGCAGCAAGCTCATCTTCACATAGCTCCAAAGGCGTCAGATCAAATTCTCCGATATCCGTGATACAATTACAAGCATGATTCCCTGAAACGATATAGGGATCACAATCATTAATATCAGAAACTTCAAAATAAAAGTCGGTTCCTGTAGGAAGTGGCGCACTAGTAAAAGTACTTGTCATTGGATCAAAAGTACCATCTCCGACAAAGTTATAAGTTGCTGGGTCACCTCCAGAAACTTCGAAGGTCACCTGAAATTCCGTTGCCGTAGGGTTACAATCTAAATTCGGAACACTAACTAGCGGGGAATCCATAATGGTTACCTGTGCCGTTCCAGTTCCCGTGCCAACACAAGCAAAAGGCGTATTATCCGTGATAGAAACAATCGTATACGTAAAATCGGATTCTATGGATGGCATAACTTGTTCAATATGGCCATTTGAAATATCATCTAAGAAAAATTGATTGTTATAATTGTCCACGTAAATCACATCAAATGGCCCTGTTCCAGCAGTAAAATTAAACGTAAGCGCAGCGGATTCTCCATGACAAATATCATCGCCACCACTGATATTCCCTTCTGGAATTTCGTAAAATGCAACAGGCTGTCCGGGCGCAACACCGAAGCATGGACTTGTTTGATCTATGCCCCCCATACCATCTGGAGGCCCAACTATAGCAGAAATGTAATACAATACGCCACGTTGCATACTAGGATCCGCCGTGAATATATTTGAATTTTGTATACTAAAAATATTAGTCCCTAAGGCAGCATCATTCCCATCATGTAAGACATACATTAAGATGTCTCCTGGGTTCAAACTTTCATCTCCATTATGAATGGCCTCAACCGTACCGTCTTCACAAGCTCCCAATCCATCCAAAGACATGGTCCCAGAACTTGTTGTACAAGTACAATCCAACATTCCAGAAAGTGGCACCGGACTACAACCGTAAGCATCATCGACAGTAAGGTTAAAATTGGCAAGGCTCGTTACTTCATCACTTGTAAACACATTACCCGAAAGGGTTCCATTCACAGAACCATTTACGATATAGCTTGCCGCATCACCGCCCATTATTTCAAAACTTACGGTATATCCAGAATAAGCGCTGTTACAAGTTTCACTATAATTTACAATTTGAATAGGTGCAATCTCCGATACTGTAACGGAACCATTCACTGTTCCCGAACATCCCATAACACTGGCAACATCAACTAAGGCAATCGATTCGCTATCATTGACCGGAATCATTTCTACATGTCCATCTGTAATATTGGTTAAGGATTCATTTACACTATTGTAAGTATAGTTCACATTAAAAGGGCCATCTCCGGTAAAGTTAAAAGTCAATGGAATCATCTCACCTGGACAACCACTCAAAGTCCCGCTGATGGTGGCAACAGGCACCTCATAAGTTGCAATCTGAACCGGTGTCGCATCTATATTTCCCGCACAGGCAACCGCGTCAGAATGAGAAACCAGATAGAAATCTGTTGTCGCCATCACAGTCATGCGTTCTATATGACCATCCGGAATACTATACAAAGTATAATTCGTGTTGCCATCCGAGAAAACCACATCGTAAGGTGGCGTTCCGCTAAGATGGAAAACCAAATCAGCGCCATCTCCGACACAAACCTGCCCACCTCCACTCATGGAAGCCTGCGGTTCTGGTTCAATATCCACTACGATTTCTGCAATATCATAACAACCCGTAGCCGTTTCTTGTCTAACAAACCAAGAGTTCGATGTACTCACCACTGTAGAAGACATCGCTAATGATGGATCACCATTTTCGGCGAAAGCCAAACTTGAAAAGAAATTAGTCGCAACAATGGTTTGCCCATTAACATCATTAATGACAACAGCAGATAGATCAACGGTACTAGGATCACAAACTAAAGCAGGTTGTATAACAAATAAACTTGGAGATTCCTCAAATGACACATTTACCGGCTCAACGGTAGCACATCCAGCAGGTGTTTCGTAACG
>JAHDGC010000793.1 GCA_020627865.1 Saprospiraceae bacterium
GAGATGTGTGTCAATGAAGATGGGAACTGGGAAAAAACCTATGGCAATTCTGTTGGCCTTGCACAATACCTTTTAAATAAGTATAACCTCGGTATCAATGACCTGTATCGACATTATGACATCACAGGGAAACTTTGTCCACAAATGATGATTGAGGAAAGCCCTTGGCAGGTTTTTAAGAATCATGTTAAAAAAGGATTGACGGCGCATTTGAGCTATCCCCTGAAAAAAGGCTATGTCAATACTGCCGACCTTAATGTGCGCTCCGGTCCAGGGGGAGCGCATATCGTTGTTCGGAGAGTTTTCCAAGGACGGGAGGTTTCTGTCTATGAAGTTGATGGCAACTGGTTCCGTATTGGCGATGATGAATGGGTGCATAAACATTATGTTGAAATTACTTTTGAGAAAATGTTCGGTATTGTCCGTGACCCAACTCGACTGAATGTCCGCATAGGCCCTGGCGGAAACTACCAGAAAGTAGATGCATTGGATGATGGTACCGAAATTGAAATTTATGATCAGGCAGGCAATTGGTATAACATCGGCCCGGACAGGTGGGTGTATGCGAATTATGTTGAAGTCCTAGAAGTCAAAAAAGGCCGGGTGACGGCTCCGTTTTTCCTTAATGTGAGAAGTGGTCCCGGAACCAACTATAAGAGAGTCGCTCAATTGGATAGAGATGCCATCGTTGATGTTTTTGAAATTGAGGGCAATTGGTATAGAGTAGGAGAAGAAGAGTGGGTTTATGGCGGGTATGTTGATCTGGTTTAGGTAGGATAGACAAGAAAAACGTGGTAGGGACAAGGCATGCCTTGTCCCTACCACGTTTTTTTCATGCAAAGGTAGGTGATTAGCGTTTACAACTGTCTTTACAATACATAATTAATTTTTGCCTATGTATAGTAACGTAAACCCTTAGTTAACCTTTTCATTAAAAATCTAGCATGAAGTTAATTCAAGTATTATTAGAAGAGCGGTAGGATATACATTGTTATGAATCATCTAGGGGAATATCATCCGAAGCTACCATCACGAATGGAGCTTGCATAGATTATAGTGCTAGGGATTTTATTGAGATGGGGCCTGATTTTTCTGTGGAGTCAGGTGCTGTTTTTAAGGCTATTGTTGATGAATGCCATGATGGGCATTAGGAATAATATAGATAGGGACAAGGCCATACCTTGTCCCTATGTTGGTTTTATCTATTTGTGAATTTCCAATAATTCTACTTCAAAAATCAAGGTTGAGAAGGGTTTGATAAGATTGCCAGCGGCTCTTTCTCCATAAGCGAGATTGTAAGGCACGAACAATTTCCATTTTGAACCGGTAGGCATCATCTGCAATGCCTCAACCCAGCCTTGAATAACACCATTTACAGGAAAGGTTGCAGGTTGCCCACGTTGTACGGAGCTGTCAAAAACTGTCCCATCAATCAAGGTGCCGTGGTAATGTGTGGTCACCTTATCGGTCGCTACTGGTTTGGGGCCGGTACCTTCTGTCATGATGGTATATTGTAAGCCACTAGGCAAAGTAACAACGCCGGGCTTTTTGGCATTTTCAGCCAAGAAGTCAGCACCTTCCTTGATTTGACTTTCATGCTTTTTGGCTTCGAGTCCTTGCATGTAAGATTGAAATATCTGGCTGACTTTTTCTTGGGGAATTGCCAAAGGTTTATTTTTAAGCACATCATCAACAGCCTTGACCATTGCAGGAGCATCTATTTCAGCAACACCTTGATTTTTGAGGTTTTGAGCAATAATAACACCTATACTATAACTGGTGGAATCCATCTTGGAGTTTTTTTGCGCCTGTATATTGATTTGGATAAACAAGCAAATGAGTAATAATGAAAATAATTTTTTCATGATAAAGTTTTAGATTACTGCATAATTGAGCTCACATTCAACTATGTATTATTGTTTGGACACGCAAAGGTAAACGAATTTCTAAGAATTTATATTGTTCAAGAACATACTACTAAATATTTTATAAACATTTGTCTATCTTATTCTTCCGCTTTTAACTTCGCGTAATTTTCATAAAAATAAGGGATTGTTTCAATGCCTTTATAAAAGTTAAACAAACCATAATGTTCATTCGGAGAATGAATAGCATCTGAATCCAAGCCAAAACCCATCAGGATTGTTTTGCGTTGCAAGATATTTTCAAACAAAGCAACGATAGGGATACTGCCTCCGGAACGTTGTGGTATAGGTTCTTTTTTAAAGGTGGTTTGCATCGCCATATGAGCAGCCTTATATTCAATGGTATCCGTTGGCGTAACGACAGGAACACCACCATGATGTGGGGTTACTTTTACCTGAACGGATTTTGGTGCGATACTTTTGAAGTGTTGCTCAAAGAGTTTAGAAACCCGATCAGGGTCTTGGTTCGGAACGAGGCGCATACTGATTTTAGCGTATGCCTTCGAGGGCAAAACCGTCTTGGCACCTTCCCCAATATAGCCGCCCCACATGCCATTCACATCCAATGTCGGGCGAATAGAAGTTCTTTCCAAGGTGGTAAATTTATCTTCTCCTTGTACCTCCTTGATGGCAAGATCTTTCTTGTATTTTGTTTCGCTGAAAGGCGCTTTATTCATCTCTGTCCTTTCTTTTTTAGAAACCCGTGCTACATTATCGTAGAAACCCGGAATGGCAATTTTATTCCGTTTGTCATGCAAGGAGCCAATCATCTTACTGAGCACATTAATCGGATTGGCAACCGCTCCTCCGTAAACGCCAGAATGTAAATCGCGGTTCGGCCCGGTAACTTCCACTTCAAGGTAAGCTAACCCTCTTAATCCAACAGTAATTGAAGGCACTTTGTTAGAAATAATGCCCGTGTCGGAAACCAATACCACATCGCAAGCTAGTTTCTTTTTATTTTTTTTGATGAAGGGCGCCAGATTTTCCGAACCTACTTCTTCTTCTCCCTCTATCATAAACTTGATATTGCAAGGAACGGCATCATTGGCCTTCATGGCTTCAAAGGCCTTGATATGCATGTAAACTTGACCTTTATCGTCGCAAGCACCTCTGGCAAAAATAGCGCCTTTAGGGTGTAGTTTCGTCTTCTTAACCACGGGCTCAAAAGGGCCCGACTCCCAAAGGTCTAACGGGTCAGGTGGCTGTACATCATAATGACCATATACCAAAACGGTAGGCAATTTTTTATCAACAATATACTCGCCATAAACAATAGGATAGCCTTTGGTTGGGCAAATCTCAACATTATTCACGCCCGCATCTTCCAGTTTTTGCTTGATAAAATCGGCTGTGGCAAGGACATCTTTTTTATAAGCGGGGTCAGCACTGACAGAAGGAATCCGGAGCAAATCTTTGAGTTCTTCCAGATAGCGATCTTTATGCGTTTTGTGATATTTTGCTAATTTTTTCATTTTTTGAAATTTTAATATTTATATATGTTCCAGAATCTGACAAAGATATGGCATGTTTTCCAGAATCTCACGAATCTGGCAAAGATATATCGTCCCTACAGGACTCACGAGTTCCGTAGGAACGGCATGTCATAGCCAGAGATAAAATCTCTGGAACGCTAGAACGATTATGAAATTTATAATATCCCAGAATAATCAAGCTTAAAAAAATCAGGTAAATATTC
>JAHDGC010000794.1 GCA_020627865.1 Saprospiraceae bacterium
TGATTTCTTATAATTTCTAATGCTTTTTGCCCATCATCACAAGCCGTTATTTTATACCCTTGCAATTCCAAATTATCGCGAGTTACAAAACTCAAACTTTCATCATCTTCTACATACAATAAATGTGCTTTCATGATCTAGATTTTAATTTGTATTATCAAAGCTAGTGGTTAGTTGCAAGCTCAATACTGCCAACTTAAGAGGGATTCCATGAAAAAGATCATAATCTCAGGCTATTAAGTACTATAGACCAAGCAAGTGTTGTGTCCCCCTTCGGAGGGGGATTTAGGGGGAGGACTTTGTGTAATTGATTTAAAATCAATAATTTGTAACCATTCCTCCCCCTAACCCCCTCCCGAGGGGGACACGTATGTTCTCGGCTTTACAACACTATTGCTTGAGATTTGGTGTTCACGTTTTCCCTAAGTTGATGACATTTAGATTCAAGCTAACCACTAGCTTTGAAAATATTTATTTCAATTTATGTATAGCAATAGTGATCTCTGTCCCAACATCCGGTTCACTTTTCAGCCGCAGCTTCCAACCATGTGCGTCGCAAATATTTTTAATATAAAAAAGCCCCAAGCCAAAACCTTTCACGTTGTGCACATTCCCAGTCGGTACCCTGTAAAATTTATTGAAAACCTTTGCCTGATGTTCTTTATCAATGCCGATGCCTTTGTCCTTGATACTCAAAAAAATATATTTTTCATTATCGGAAGTCTCAATCGTTACTTGTGGAATATTCTTCCGGTACTTGATCGCGTTATCCAGCAAGTTATCCAGAATATTAGACAAGTGCAATTTGTCTGCCTCGATTGAAGTGTCTTTTGCCGTCAGGTTTTGAGTCAATAGACCATTAAGTTTATTGACCTTTATCTCAACACTCTTTACCACTTCAGTAAGTAGTTTATGTAAATTTAATGTTTGCAAATTGAGTTTGAAACTGTCCCTTTCTATTTTGGCCAATTGCAAAACGGTCTCTACCTGATTATTTAATCGCTGGTTTTGCTCCTTGATAATATTGGCATACTGTTTTAACCGTTTGTCATCTTGTATCATGGGATGTTTGAGAAAAACATCGGCAGAAATCTTGATGGTGGAAATCGGTGTTTTGAACTCATGCGTCATATTGTTGATAAAATCCTTTTGCATCTCGGAAAGCCGCTTTTGCCGAAGGATTACAAAAATAGAGTAAATGAAAAAGAAAACCGCTACCATGAGGATACAAGAAAACATAATGGCTAACCACATCTGGCTGACAAGATGCCCCGATTTTTTTGGGAATCGCACCACAAAATAGTAAATAAATTCATCATATTTTGGCAAGTCTTCTTTCTTGATGTTTTCTTTCTTCTCATCCGAAAAGCTGATGTAATTCCCGTACACCATTTTATCGTTAGCACAATCATGAATCCCGTACTCAAATTCTTCTTTCAATGCTCTTGCCTCAAATTCTTTCTGAAGGTAGTATTCCAAGCTATTGGCATCTATCTCACTATTGATATTGACCGCATAAGAGTTGGAAGACCGCTGGCTGATGAGATTCTGGGTCGGCAATTCGGCATTCCCCAGTCGGGCAAGGTCTTCTGCCACATTCAACAAGGCAATCTGTACCGTTTGATGAAACTCTTTCTCCTTGATGTCCCAGGTTTGCTTTACCCAATAAGATTGGATAGCCAAGATCCCGATAATGGCAATGGCCCCTAAAATGATAACCTTTCTTATGGTAATATGTGTCATTCCATCCTTTTTATTAACAACAGCAATTTATAACCTATATCCCTATGTTAAAAATGATTAACAGCTTATTAACAGGAATAACCAGTATTTACGAGCATTTTCCTTAAATTGCGCTGCTCAATCAAGAATATCATGAGGCAAAACCGTTATCATATTTTATTATGGCTTCTCTTCGGCCTTCCGATTCTGGCTATAGCCCAAGAATCTACCAATCCATTTGAAATGGAATATCGCCTGCCGGAATCCGCATTGCCTACCGTATCGGAAGAAACCGCTACAGTTGTTGCGGAGCAAGATACAGGAAATCCCTTCGATATCTATAGGGTAAGGGGAAATGCTGAAAAAAAACGAATAGATATAACAAATAATATCACACCACCAAAAAAAGTACTTAAACCTGCAAAAGTATCGGATGAAGCCTTCCAGAAAAGCTTTCAATTTTGGTTGCTATTGGGGATGTTTTTTGCACTCGGGGCTTTGGTGAGTGTCTTCCGAAATACAGTGATCAATATTTATCGAGCATTTTTGAATGGGAACTACCTGAAATTATTACATCGGCAAAACGTCAAAGGTTCCCTCGTTCCGTATATTCTACTTTATGGCCTTTACTTCCTAAGTATGGGCACTTTTATATTCCTTACCGCCAATCATTTTGGAGAAAATAAATATTTTAATACGACTTATTGGTTGGGAGCCGTTCTGGCAGTTGCAGGTATTTATGCCCTCAAACATTTTGTCTTGTATTTTATCGGCCGTGTTTTTCCTGTAGCGAAAGAAATGGGGCAGTATAGCTTTACCGTGATGGTTTTCAGCATTTTATTGGGTATATTTTTGGTTCCGATTACGGCGATATTGATGAATAGTGGGGCGCCGATGGCATCATTTGTGATATATACGACTATAGGAATTATGGTTGTGGTTTTGTTGTTTAGGATATTGAGAAGTTTATTCTTAGCAAGCAAATATATTTCTTTTCATAAATTTCATTTTTTTATGTACCTTTGCACCGTCGAAATCGCACCTGTTTTAATTTTGCTTAAGATAGTATTGTTACAAACGGGTGTTCAATAATATTTGTCACCTAAATATTTTGAATGACCATAAATGCTAAAGTTTTGGCGGAAAATTATCAAGAAAAATATAATAAAGTCTCCACCATTCTAGTTTCTCAACCCAAGCCTGAACGTTCGCCCTACTATACGCTGGAGGAAAAATACGGCTTAAAAATAGATTGGCGCCCTTTTATTCATGTGGAAGGAGTGACAGCTAAGGAGTTCCGGAAATTGAGAATACGCCCAGATGAGTACTCGGCTATTATATTTACGAGTAAAAATTCTATTGAACATTTTTTCAGAATGTGTGAAGAAATGCGCATCAAGATGTCGCAGGATACTAAGTATTTCTGCCTCACAGAAGCCATTTCCTTATACCTACAAAAATTCATCATTTACCG
This sequence comes from Saprospiraceae bacterium, assembly GCA_020627865.1. GTDB lineage: Bacteria > Bacteroidota > Bacteroidia > Chitinophagales > Saprospiraceae > JAHDGC01. Next base: position 3,197 of record JAHDGC010000794.1, read on the forward strand.
GAAGCGGAAAGTTTTCACAGGGAAAAGAAAAATCCAAGATCTGAAAACAGCCATGATGAAGCATAGGGAAAAAGAAAAATTCTTGTTGCCTTGTTCTAATCTGGGTAGTAAAGAAGTTTGCGCTTTCCTAGATGAACATGTGTTCAGCTGGAAAGATGCCCTGATGTATCGTACCGTTAGTAGCGATCTTTCGGATCTACGGGATGTTACTTATGATATACTCGTCTTTTTTAGTCCTTTGGGCATCAAGTCGCTGTATGAAAATTTCCCGGATTTCAAGCAAAACGAAACCCGATTGGCCATTTTTGGCAATAGTACCAAAAAAGAGGTTTTGGACAGGGGGTTGGTGATCAATATTCAGGCGCCCATGCCCGAAACGCCTTCCATGACAATGGCACTGGAAAAATATCTGGCGCATTC
>JAHDGC010000795.1 GCA_020627865.1 Saprospiraceae bacterium
CGCAAGCTGCCCGGCGTCTTGCATGAACTTTCTAAAGCGATACGCATGATACCAGAAAGAATCAAAAAGACCCCCCAGAAAATTTCAGATGCCAAATTGGTAGAATACACCAAAATGATACTGGAAGGGCTAACGGATAATCCCTTTTTCCCGGATGCCGCAGAGCACCTGAAAGCCCTACAGAAATCCTATCCCAAATATGTGGATGCCATTCCGTCGAGCAGTGAGCGGAACAAGGTGAAAACAGCAGCCAAAGAGCAACACAAAGCTATCGTCATTGATCAGTTGGCAAGCCTAGCCCTCTACGTGGAATACCGGGCAAATTTTAACCTTGAAGCCTTGCGTTCTTCTAATTTTGAATTGACCAGCGGCAAACGCCAACCCAGAGGCCTTGTCGGAACGGTAAAAAATGTGCGGTTAAATACCAATGGGGAAGAGGGACTTTTGATCGTCCAATGTGATGTAGATCCCAATGCGCGGGTCTACAAGGTGCGGGTTTCCGAAGATGGGGAAAACTGGAGCGAGTTTGGAGCCAGCAATACTCGGAAGGTCAAGGTGAAGGATTTGCCTGTAGGCAAAAAGCTGTACGTCCAGATGCGGGCAGAAAACCGGCAGGGAGAAGGCCCTTGGAGTGCTTCGGTGATGGGCGTTATTCCTGATCCGTTAGTAATTCCGAGTATCCACGAATAGGTTTATATTTTTTAATCTGGGTGACAGCTTTAAGCCGTCACCCAGATTTTTTCAAATTCCCACTAATTCATTATCTAATGACAACAAATTTTTCAGTCGTTTGCTGTGCTTTGGATTGCAAGCGCAATAGGTAAATCCCTGTTGGAAGTCCATTGACATCCAATGTCGCCTGTTGCTGTCCTTGCTCTAGGTACATTGGGTTAAACTGTAGCGTCTTTCCATTAAGGTCAGTGATAATCAAGTTGACCTCAGCGCTTTCCACTTGGTTAAACTGTACCGTAAGCATATCGTTTACTGGATTAGGGAACAATTTCAGTTCCGTCGAGCTGATTCCTGTTTTCGTTTCCAAATCGGCTTTCGGTTTTGGCTGAACTAAACCGGCAGAAGGCTGGCAAGAAGATACCGAACTCAAGCTAATGCTCATTTCGATAGAGGAATTGCCATCATAACCATCCTCAAGCGTAACAGTAACGGATGCAACACTTCCACTAATGCTTACATTGGCGCTGCTTAAGTCGGCTCCACTATAAGTTCCAACAGTAGTGCTTGAACCACTGCCATCGTCGTAGCTAACGGTGGCCACTTCAATATAGCGTCTAGTCGGACGACCATTTTCTACGGCATTCAAATCCGAAATCGTGAAGGATACATCTTCGTGTATACCGCCAAAATCGAGGGTAGTGGAAGAAGAACCAGCACCGGAGTGGGTCAGCGGATTAGTTGGGAAATCGTTATTTACTGGTGTACAGCTACTATCACAACCATCCGGAATACCATCGCCATCAGAGTCGATGGTGTCATCAAATCCGGGGCAAACATCATCGGCATCGCAAACACCATCACCATCAGCATCCGTAAAAGTACCGCCGACACAATTACAGTCCGCATCGTAAGTTTCGCCAGTTGTACAAGCATCACCATCGTCGCAAGAAGCACCTGCTGTACAGTCGGAAACACCCGCGCAAGAACAATCAGACTGGATCACATCACCGGAAGTCGTGCCGTCACCATCGTCACAAGCCGTACCCGGCTCAGGGCCACCCGCACAAACATCATCGGCATCACAAGTACCATCACCATCTGAATCGGTGAATGTTCCACCGACACAATTGCAATCCGCATCGTAAGTTTCGCCAGTTGTACAAGCATCACCATCATCACAGGCCGTACCCGGATCACAGGAAGGCGTCGTACTCAAACAGAAATTTGTCGTTTCAGAAGAACCGAATTCACCTCCTGAAGCCAGTACGTTACCCGAGGCATCTGTCAGCACATAGGAGCCATTGCCATAGCCACAACAGATGCCATCACCGTAAGAATCATAGATATTAAAATCATAACAGCCATCGTTAAGACAGTTGACTTCAACTACAGTTGAACCTGCACCACTATAGGAACCACCAGAAACGTAGGTCAATCCACCCGCGGTAATACTCCAGCTGGTTTCTGCCGGATAATTGTCTAAATTAATAGTTAGCGTGACATCTTGGCCATTGCAAGGGCAAGGATCACATGTTGGGCCACCACAGTCAACGTCCAGCTCTTCTCCATTCTGGATACCATCATCACAAGTCGGGCAAGCAGGGCAAACGCCACCGCAATCAACACCCGTTTCATCCTGATTCTGGATACCGTCTTCACAAGATGGCGGGCCACAAGCAGACGTACAATTTGCATTGTCAACACTATTACGAATAACATTTCCAGGCTGAGGCCCAAAACCATTGTTAAAGTTGATTCCTACACTTTGCAAATGGCAATACGACATGATAGTGCCGCCATCTGCGGGATAAGGAGGGGAAGCACAGCTACCCTCAGTGGTGTTACAACCATCAATAGCGGTATTGTTCCCATTCCAAACACAGGCATGGGTATGGCGCGAACCCCATAAGTGACCAAACTCGTGTGTGGCTACCATTACAGACCAAGAGTAAGTCGGTACATTGGCGTAAGTAGAATTAACGCTACTGAAACACATACTGTTATCCCGATTGGAGTTACAAATACCGGAGAAGCCTGCGGCAATTCCACCACTGGCTTGGTAAGAGAAGAGTTGTGCGAGATCACCATTGAAGTTTCCAACATTGGCTTGGAAATCGCTTAACATACCGCTACTGCTAGTGCTGGAGTAAGGGCTGGTTACATCCCACACGACTATTTGAGACATTACGGCAAGGATGTTTTCGTTGGCATATAAGGTAATCACCTCATTCATCAATCCTGTAATATAGTTCGTTGCTCCAGTGGTTCCACCCTTATTGTTATAAATGTCGTTGTCTATTTCGATGTAGAGGCGGATACAATCACCCGGTGAGCGAGAATCGTTATCATATCTGATGTCGTTGGGTTTGTACCCAATGCCATCATCAGGCGTACCGCATTCAAAGTTTTGTTCTTGCAAGACCTTGGCATCGTCATAAATGACGTGTTCGCCTTGCCAATCATCTCCCTGTAATTTTCCCAAAACGAGGTTGCCTGCATCCGAAGCAATAAGCCCCATAATTTCATTTTTAAAAATGCTAACAGCAACTACAGACTTTTGGTCTCCTTTGATAATCCCTCGGTAGTGAGCACCATGATTCACATCGGCAGCAGCGTTGGTGGAAGCTAAAGTAACTTCAAAATCAGAAGTGAAGATGTCTACCTTTACGAGATCAAGTTCTAGGGTAGCATTTTCGGTCGGGCTAGGAACCGCTAAAGTCAAGGCGTCAGGGGCATCGCTTGAGAGCCTGCTGACTGAAGGCGCATCCATATCCAGAACTGTGAATGGCGTTTGGTTATCATCGAATTCAGTAACCATAGCCCTTTTCTGGAGAGCCGCTGAAAAAGGAGCCACTGTTTGAAAAGTAGCTTCATGCTTGGCATGAGATTTTACCAGATCGGCTGGTTTTACAATTTTCTGTTGCTGAGCCATACCCAACAC
>JAHDGC010000796.1 GCA_020627865.1 Saprospiraceae bacterium
TATAAGGTTCTTCTTTTTCTAATTTTTCAATATACTCTTGAATTCGTACAACATCCTCTGGCAATTGCGATAGCGTCACCAAATTGGATAAAGTTCGACAATAATCATCATGGCTTAGTTTATACGATAATGCTTTATGGTACAAAGAATCGGCAGCATCTCTCATATTCAATAAGCCGTAAATTTTTCCGCCCTTTACATAGTATTTTCCAATTATTTCCTCATCCTGTGTTTGATGTGCATGGGAGATCGACCTGTTCAAGTAAAAGATGGCCGAATCCGGAAGAGATTTAGCCCTATAATAAATACTCAGTTCATATGCCGCATTTGCGAACGCTTCTGCAGAAGTACTATGCTGATAATTTAAGTATAAACTATCCACTTCACTCAATCCCAATAAATTAACCGCAAATAATAGTAGAATTCCTAAATAAAAGTACCGCATATTATTACCTTTATACTTATATTGTCCAAATTACCTCACTCAAAAAAAATAGACTACACTTTGTTACAAAACTATTTAAAATAGAGCACATCAACACTTACAATTGTTCCTAATCCTTATAAGAAAGAGAGTACATAGGAATTAATATCATTGTATAAATTGAATTGAAGAAGGGAGGAAATGAAAGGAGGAAATCAATTATCGAAAGCATCAACAGCTCGACCTTATGCATTTCATTATAGCATGCAATCCAACTAAAACAACCATAATTGTTCCGCCCAATCCATAAATATTTGCTTTAACTAATCCTTAACACACTCGTATATTTTTTGCAATAAAAACTAACAATAATCAAAAGTCTAATTTCTAATCAGAACAAAATTAGACCCTCACGTCCCTTATTACCTATGCTCCCCCTCGGGACAAGCAAGTCTGTCATCTGACAATGAGCAACGCGAATGGTCTAACATCTAAAAGTGAGCTTTAGCGAACGATCTAAAACCTAAACCAAAAACCCATTATGCCGCTTCTCATACCCAATCGTCGTAGCAGGCCCATGCCCCGGATACACTTTCACATCATCCCCCAGCGGAAACAACTTCTCCTTAATACTCCGGATCAAAGTATCAAAATCGCCACCCGGCAAATCCGTACGTCCGATGCTATTTTGGAACAAGACATCACCCGCAATCAAGAAACCATCTTCCCGACAAAAAAAAGACAAACTTGCCGGAGAATGCCCCGGAGTGAGCAGTACCTCCAACTTCGTTTCCCCGAAAGTCACTACATCCCCATCTTCCAACCAAACCTCCCCTTCCGGAGAAGGATCATAGCCCGGGATACCGTACATCTGGCAAGCCATCGGCACGGCCTGCAAAACAGGAATCTCCCCCTTGTGCATCTCCAACTTTAAACCATATTTATCGGCCACATGCCTGTTCCCGAAAACATGATCAATATGACAATGCGTGTTAATCAACCGCACGGGTTTCAGCTCGCCAGATGCTATAAATTCATCCAATTGCTTCCGCTCTGCCTCGTGATAACAGCCCGGATCAAAAATTATACATTCTTTTGTCTCATCGTAGACAATATAAGTGTTCTCCTGAAAGGGATTAAATGCAAAAGCAGCAACATGCGCCATAATTTTTCCGTTATTTTTAGTAGAGCCGTCATGCATGACAGCTCAAACATTACGATCATTCAATATGAACCCCAATACGTTATCATTATTCCTCATGCATTAGGAATACTTTTTGTAAATGTACATAAATAAGTATGCGATCAAATCAAAATTTGTTTTTTATTTTTATCAAAAAAGCATGCAGGATAATTTGAAATATAAGAACAAAAATCTCCGGCTACTTGTTTATTAACATATAAGCAATAATTTGATTGAGAAATATTGATTTTTTCCTTAAAAAACGGCATATTAATAGTAAAACATGAGAACCGGATAGCACCCGTACCGCTTTCTAATAAATAAAAAATTTCACTATGTTTCGTATTGTACTTCTTCTCGCCTTCCTTTTCAGCACAGCTGCTCTTTTTGCACAAGGATCTCAAGTTGAGTTTGGTAAAAACAGGGTACAGTATCATCGTGATTTTGATGAATGGAGCCAGTACGAGTCTCAAAATTTTATCACGTACTGGTATGGACAGGGTAGAAACATCGGACAAGCTACCGTCATGCTTGCAGAGATGGATTTTGAAGCCATTCAAAATATCCTTGAACACCGAATGAATGAAAAAATAGAGATCATTGTGTATAAAGATCTCACTGATCTCAAACAAAGCAATATCGGAAGTGAAGAAGCTTTCGTCAATACGGGCGGCCAAACTAAAATTGTTGAGAATAAAATTTTCATCTACTTCAATGGAGATCATAACGATCTACGCAGACAAATTCGGGAAGGCATCTCATCTGTTTACCTCAATGCCATGCTTTTCGGTTCAAACCTCCAAGAAATTGTACAGAATGCTGTTATGATGAATCTGCCAGAATGGTTCAAGCAAGGCCTTGTCGCTTATATCGGAGAAGAATGGAACTCCGAACTGGATAACCAACTGCGCGATATTTTCATACAGGAAAAGTACGAGGACTTTGCAGATTTTGCGGAAGAGCACCCCAAAATGGCCGGTCACTCTTTCTGGTATTTTATAAGCCAGAATTATGGAAAATCTACCGTTTCCAACTTGCTTTACCTTACTCGCATCAACCGTAGTGTGGAAAGCGGATTCTTATATGTACTGGGCAGCAGCTACGAGAGTATAGCAGACAGTTGGTTGCTTTACTATAACCAAAGGTACAAATCCGAAATACAAGGGTTAACGGCTCCATCTGGAAAAAGCATCAAGGTGAAAAATAAGCGTAATCTTCCCATTAGCCAACTCAAGATCAGTCCCAATGGGAAAAAGCTCCTTTATGTCACTAACGAAATCGGGAAGTATAAAATCTATCTCCACGACTTGCATTCCGGGGATCGGGAGGTCATTATAAAATCTGGATTCAGAAATGCTTTTCAAGCTACGGATTATAATTACCCACTTATTGACTGGAAACCCAACGGCTTAGAACTCGCGGTCATTTATGAAAAAAATGATGTTGTAAAATACCTTACGTATGATCTTTCTACTAAAAAATCCATTGTAGAAGATGTTCCCAATCAGTTCCAGCGCATTTACAGCATGGATTTCCTATCCATGTCTGATCTTGTCATTTCAGCTACGATAAATGGTTTTTCCGATATTTATATTTTTAAAACCTTAACCAGACAAACGGAAAGAATCACAAGAGATTTTTACGACGATCTTGATGCAACCGTCATTAACGTTGATGGTCACAAAGGAATTCTCTTTGCTTCTAACCGCCAAGACATCCTCCTCAAGCAATCCAAACTGGATTCTGTTTTACCTATAGGAACGTTTGACCTTTTCTTTTATGATCTTGAGGAAAAGGGGAACGAGTTAGTCCGCGTAACCAATACCCCACTAGCCAATGAAAGGCAACCACTCGGTATTGATTCGACATACTATGCTTTTCTAAGTGATGAAAGTGGCATCTTCAATCGGCAATTGGGCTACCTCGAAGAAGTTATTGCTTATTATGAAAAACACATCAAGCTCAAGGATGGTACTAAGATTGTGATTCATCAAGACTCTACACT
>JAHDGC010000797.1 GCA_020627865.1 Saprospiraceae bacterium
ATTAGAATGTTTTTCATTATGTGATATTATTGTTTTTCTTCAAAGCTACTGGTTAGCTTGAAGCTAATCAGTAGCTTTGTGACAAGAATTTATTTTTTTGCAAAAGTCATCAAAGAATCTTATTGTTTACAATTCTCCCAGTGCGATATCTAGATCTATTTTGGTCACGAGTAAATCGTAAAGGGCATCAATGTAATTATCTTGTGCATCGTAAAGCTCGTTTTCCGCTTGTCTCAATTCTACACTAGAACCGACACCTTCTCGGTATTTAATCTGCGTGGTTTCATAAATTTTTTCTGCTAAGGCTATCGTTTTCTTTCTGGCTTCGATGGTTTTCTGAGCATTGACAAACTGTGTTCTGGCATTAACTACACTCAGAGTAATCCCTCTTTCAAACTCTTTCGTTTCTAGTGCGACCCTTTCCATGTTTATTCTAGCACTTTGCAAATCTGCCCTTCTTTCAAAGCCATCGAATATTGGGATATTAAGATTCAGTCCGACAAGGGTACCATGAAGCCAATTCTTTTTTTCAAACCAACTATCTTGTTGCCATACTTGTTGATGTGAAGCAAAACCAACTAGGCTAGGCAAGTAGCTAGATTTGATCCTTCTCACATTCAACTCATTTAGTTCTGCTCGCTTTTCTAACAAACTATATTCAGGCCTCTTAGCAAAGTCAATTTCCTTCTCTAGATCAAGCGCTTCAATTGTAAATTCGTTAACCAATTGATCTATCTCGTCCCGAACCGCAATATCATTTTCCAGCGGATACCCCATTTGAAATTTCAGTAAATTGTATGAAGCATTGATGAGTCGCAAAATTTTATCCCGCTCTACTTTTAGATTATCTAAAGAAAGTTCAAGCCGCTCCACATCAAGTTTTTCGGCAAAACCATTTTCATAAATAGCCTTTGTCTCAAAAAGTGTTTTTTCCAATTGCGTAATATTCCTATCGAGTTGTTCTTTCTTTTTTATAGCAATTAACACAGAAAGATAAGCCTTTGTCACATTAGAGCGAATTTCATAAGAAGTAACACTAACCTGTTTTACGACCAATTCCTTATATAAGCGCTGTGCTTGTAACCCGACAAAGAAAGAACCGTCAAAAATGAGCTGAGAAACTTCCAGTTGAGCCGTCAGATTATTCTTTGTCCCAAAAGGCACCCTCTGAGACTCGCCAGGAGGACCACCAAAAGCTTCGGCATCTATTAAGGCTGGAAGAATCTCGACATTGTGAATATAGTCCACCTTCCCATTAACTTTAGGCAAACCAATTGCCGTAAACTTTTTTATGTCGCTTTCTGCATCGGCCACATCTAAACTCTGTAATTTAAAATTTGGATGGTTTTGTATGGCATATTGCACGGCCTCTTCCAAGGTAAAAGTTTCTTGTCCGAAACTGAAAGTTCCAACAATTAGCATACAAAAGCTTATAATGATATTTTTCATAACTGATGAAATAAATAGATAATTTTTATAGCAAAAAAATATTGGCATTAAATACTTTGTAAAAATCGTGAGCATTACTGAAAACGTCGTAAAGTATTACGACGCTACTAGGGTTTTAACTCGATATTTATTTTTTCCGCAACGTGTTTTTCAAAAAGGGCCAATCCTTTGACAGAGGCAATGCCGTGAATATGGTAGCGGATATATTCTTTAAATAAATTTTCTTTATTGTAATTTTTCAGCGGGAACAAATCTTCGTCTACCACAATCATCGTTTTCCCAACATAAAGCTTGGCGATAATATCTGCGTTCAGGTCTTCACGATAAAAGCCTTCCTTGATGCCCCTTTCAATATTGCCCTTAATAATATCATAAATGTAAACCTGGTGCAATTGCATCATCTGATCCCAATTGCTTTTGTAATACTTTTGCAAATCATACATCAAAGAAGGAGAAAGCTCCCTTAGTTGCTGGATAACGTGCCGAGCAATGGCAAGGATTTCATCAATAGCATCAACAGACTTTTCATGAATTTCCTCCACCATGACCTTTTCCTGTTCCAGATGTAAGGTCATGATCTGATCTATAAGATCTGCTTTATTTTCAACGAACTGATACAGTGTTTTTTTAGAGATACCAAGATGTCTCGCGATGTCATCCATAGTAACACTTTTAATCCCGTAGCGTCTGAAAAGGGTTTCTGTGCCGGATAATATTTGTTCTTTTTGATTCATCAATTTCCCAATAAAGAAGTAGTTATTTTTTATAATATGACGCAAATATACACGAAAAACACTTTGGAAACAATTTTTAGTCCGAAAGTTTCCATTGTTTTTACAAATATTCGATGAAAGGCAGAAATTACAGGACGAAGAAGAACAAATAAAGTTGTAGGATATGATCTGAAGATATATTTTTGTCGAAATTAGTTTATAAAGCAAAACCATCCATGCTAGGAATTTATCTAAAACAAAATGGGATTTCAATCAAACTATATTTCAAAATATCCATAACTTTGGTCTTCAAAATTCAATATTATGCAATTTAGGATAATTGGTATTTTTATAGCTTTGGTGTTCATTGCGCTTTCTTGTGGGAATGACGCTCCTTCCAACTCCTCTTCGCCAAAGGCTAAGACCGTTTCCAATCCTGGGGAAAAAGTCTATCGGCAGTATTGCGTTACTTGTCACGGTGTGGGGGGAGATATGCAGCTTAATGGCGCTAAGGATTTCAAGCTGTCAGAAATGTCGCTCGAAGAAAGGGTTTTGATTATTACAAATGGTCGTCGTTTAATGACACCATTTAAAGGAATGCTTAGTGAGAAAGAGATTCGGGATGTGGCAGCTTATACGATGAAGTTTAAGAAGGAGTAGGATTGAAAGGTGGGCTTTATATGCATGTCATTTATCAATGGGAATCTTTGTGCTATTTAGTTATTAGCATCAATTTACTAGGAGTGGTCTGCTCTTGTAATTTAATTTGCAAACATATGATAATTAAAAATTCAAACAAAGTGCGCCCTTAACAGGGCGGGACCCACCCAGCAGCCACGAGACCAAATCCGGTTTTACCGGGGCTTTATCGTCAAGCATAAACTTGACCCTTCAATTTTCGATACTTCGAAAAAAGAACTATATGCAAGGAGTCTTTACTCCCCGAATGCATCAAAACAACCGGACCGCATTGTTTTGCAGCAATTCTACAACGAAATCAACCCACTCTCAGAATCAACAGAAACAGTTTCATCTTACAGGCGAAATAAGACCTGCATAACGAACCGAACCGTTACTTAGTTAGGCTCCAATTAATGGTGATGCAGGAAATACACAAAAGGACTCTTGCTCTCACTCAATACGAAAGTAGACTTATCCTCAATGAATGCATCGACTTTAAGCAAGGCTATCTTGTCAACTATAGTATAAAATGATAATCAGGTATCAAAATTTGGAAAAGCCACCATACATTTATTAGTATCGTAGGCAGAATTATTTTGCATTGATTGTGTTGATACCTATTCTGAAAAGGTTATACACAAATATACATCAAACAAAATCAAAATGCAAACTTTTTTATGCAAAAACAAAACAAATAAAGCTACCACCTACTAGAAGTAGGTGGGTTGAGTGATGACTAGAAGTCATAAAAG
>JAHDGC010000798.1 GCA_020627865.1 Saprospiraceae bacterium
AGTTGTTTATCTATCGCGGATTCATTTTGTGTATTTTTCAAATTCAAAATCGGAATATCATAAGTGAGGGTGAGCGCTAGGCGATAATTGGGCATCACTTTGGTGGTAAGCCCAACGTTTTCTATAGCGACTTCCCTGAGGAAAGGCCCTAGTTGGACACCAGCCCCAAAAGAAATTCCGGTTCTTGGAAGGCCGAGAATGAAGTGTGCACCAGGAGCGAAGATATTTTCTAGTCTGATTTTTGGGAGCACTTCCGTCAGAGAATCCTGAAGGCGGAAACTGGCCAAGGCGCCAACATCCAACAAGGAAAGAAACAACGAACCAGACATCTTGCTGGAGGCATCGAAGCCCGTGCTTAGGGACAAGCCTACAGGAGCGGAGATTCCTAAAATATTTTTAAACTCCGAGCTATTAGAACCATCCGTTGTGCTGGTCAGGTGGAGATTTTCTAAGCCATAAGTGCCACCGATATAGCCGTTTAAATCAACACTGAATTTGGATTCTCGCTTCATCCGATAGCTGCCCGGTGGTAATGCAATGGATTCAATGAGGTTTTTGACTTCTTCGGAAGATTCTGCCTTGATGATTGCTGCAGTGAAGAAACCATATTTGAGCAATGCTTCTCGAATATTGTAGTCAGAACCAAAAACTTCTTCCAAGATGTCATTGATGTTTAAAACGGCGGCACTGTAATTTTCAGCTTGTAAATCAAAATAAATACTGTTGGTCGTATTGCTAATTCCGATAAATTTTTGAATCGCCTGATTAGGGGCGGGGCTGATGCTTATGCCGAATTTTGTCCAGTTTAAACTGTCCGTTCCAAAATCAAAAATATCGGTTACGGAGCCGATGAAATTATAGTAATCTTCAAAAGTTCTCTCATCGGCAGGGGTTGCGGATATTCCCTTAATCAATGATTCTGTTCTGATAAACCTATTGGCCAAACCTTTGAAAACGGGAAGTACTTGTACGTAGTTGCCTTCCAGCGCGGCAAGTTGATCTTTTAGGGAAAAGCCATCAATTACAATGTCATTCACTTTCAATTGTTGATAAAGTAAACCTAAATAAATCGGGAAAGCATGTTTCGTTGTAAACAACTCTCTGATCATGGTCTCATTTGCCCAATAGCGTTCATTGCCACCGACTCGGAAGGATTGCGAAATGGCATTCGCCGCTTGCAGTGATTGTGCGAGCACTGGGTGAATGGTTTCTGCTTGAAAGTTTTGAGCGAAATCCAGTAATATATCTCCGGGGTGGATTTCTGCCTTTAAGGCTTGGATGAGTTCAATAGCAAGTTCGAGACTGGCAGCTAGTTCTGGATGTGCCGCCAGCCATTCTATATGATTGGCCGAGAGTTCAGAAAGGTGGAGAAACATATCTTTGTAATCCAGATAAAAAGCTTCCCGGATGGCTTCGATGAATACCATGTAGTTTGAAAAATCTAAGGCATTGAGAATTTGATGCGTTCTCGGAAAGAGTGTTCTGAGGTCTTTGTACCTATCATCGTTAAGGGTTCGCTTAAATTTGTTGAGGTACTCCGCCGTGAGTTCCCGCTTCAAACGATCCACGAAAAATTTGGCAAGGCCGTCGGCAAAAAAAGTAACATCAAGGCCACCAATAGCAGAAAGGGCGGATCTTACTTTTGAATTGACCTCTTTTTTGTAGCTGCCTAGGCTTCTAGTTTGAGGCATATATAGATGCAGATATGGACTTTCATTCTGATCTTTAAAATAGGCAATTAGTTTTTTTGTGTCTTTGCGTACTTCAGGGGGAGCATAGTTGATTAGAATGTCCAGAAATGCTGGGTTGTTGAAGTAATCATCCTGCACCATTTGGGCCAATTCAATGGCATCTTCTACGACAATTTGAGCTTGGGGGGATTCTTGCGCGAAAAAGAATAGCGGGTTGAATGGTATAAAAGCCAAGAGCAAGATTACGTTTTTCATATGAATGTTTTTTGATAAGTGAGTTGAATTTGCAGTGATTTTGCAGGGGTATTTTGTGCTCAATATACATGTTTTTTAACAATAATGTTTACTTTTTTTGTAGGGATAATAGGATGACTTCGTGCGGGGGGAAGTCAGTGAGGGGTGTGTTGTTATATATTTTTTATAGTTATGTTTTTGTTTTTTTATGTGTGAATTGTTGGCCCTTGACAGGGCGGGAACCCACCCTAGCAACCACGAGACCCTGCCTGTCGTGCGACAAGCAGGCAGGCAATCCTCTTTTCGAGGTCTCAACGTTAAGCCATAAGCTTAACCCTTCAAATTTTTGACTTCTCAAACCTGCCTGACCAGAGCATCACGCAGGCAGGAATTGAACTATGTGGAAGGGAGTTTTTACTCCCCGAATTACATAAAACAACCGGATCCGCATCATTCTATATAATTCTTCGATAAGAAAACCTTAATAAAATCTATAATTGCTATTGATTTTGTATCTGGAAAGTTTATTTACATTTGATCTAGTATGGGCACTACTCGTCTCCATTTATAAGATCTGTATTTTACCAATAAGAGACTATAAAGGTTAATACAAATGTAAAAACAATAATTTTTAATTGCAACTTTTTGATTGTATTTTTTTTGTTTTTGTTTATTGTTGAGTCAAATGATCATATAATGTCAATGCCCATGTACCATAACTTTCATTACCCTAATTTCATTATTCTGCGAAAGCTTTACAATAAAGATACCTGTCTGCTTTGTTGCTAAATGTACCTCTAATAAATCATGTGCTTTGTCTTGCGTCCAAAAATCAACTCTTTTTCCATCAAGGGAAAAAAGTTCAAGTTGGCAATTAGGACGATTTGGCGTAGCAATATAAAATATACCTTTATTCGGGTTGGGGTAAATGATGGTAGACCCTGCATCTGGATCAACATGACTCGAAGTGCCTGCCGTCTTAAAACGGAATGATTCCGATAGGGTACTGCCGCAACTATTTTGGGTCAAAATTCGCCAGTGATACCAATCACCAGGGTTCAAGGGGGCATTAATGGTATGACTACTATTTGAAGTTGTCGTGCTAAAGGCGATGTCCGAAAAGTTTTCATTATTGGAAACAAACAAAGTGTATTGAGACACATCCGGAACAGGAGTCCAGCCCAAGGTCGGCAGAATATTCACCTCGACCGCATCATTGGTTGGAGTTAATAAGATCGTGTTTTCAGGGCCAGCTAGGATCGTTAAAGACAAATCACTGGAAACGGTTGTATTGCCATCAGATAATTGTAGGGGGATGTTATAATCTCCAGGAGCCGCAAATAGCATGTTAGAGACATGAGCCGAAACCGTTGTGCCGGGTTGTGCCGGATTCTCACTAAATGTTGGTACACCACCTCCAGGGAATGCTCCCAATTGAAGTAGAACAGGAGCTGTAAACCCCTCGTTGACATTGATATTGAAATTTAGAAATGCACCTGTGCAGACTTGCAAAACTTCGGGAAAAATATCTACACTGAGATTGGCAACCGTAGTGAATGAAAACGGGGTATTTATTTGGTAAGCACCACATTCATTAAAAACATCAACTTTCCAGTAATACGTTGTATTATAATCCAGAGGAGTGGTTGGCGTGAAGG
>JAHDGC010000799.1:0-2285 GCA_020627865.1 Saprospiraceae bacterium
CTCAATGACCAGCATCTTGCTTACCGTCGGGAAACCTATCTTTCCTCTGCAGAAGCCGTGCAGTTTCAGCAAGCTTTCTTATCAAAAATTATAGCTTGTAAATATAATGTTGAAAAACAGGCTATAAAAACATTACTGGATTTTTATTACCAACATACCGCACTGAAAGGCACTTACAATAGTATTGAAAAATTTCAAAAACAAAATACTATCATCCTCAAGGGAACATATCAGCAAGAAGACCGTCAGGGTAAAATTATAAAAAATAATTTTCTGGACCTATTCAGGTTCAATAAAGATTATATAGTCGATGATTGGAAAAGATACCTTTCATCAGGTTTTGAAACTACGCTATAAGTATACTATTAACGCAAGTTGCGGATGCACCTTGCAACCTGCCTGCGTGTTCCTGTCTGCGTGGCTTGCCAGGCAGGCGCAGGAACAGGCAGGTGAAAAAAATGAAGAATGAAATTAATGAAAAATGCACGTCTAATGCCGATTGTACTAAGTTGGAATCATTTTTTGATTATTCGCAACTTGAATTATTAATTACTGCGTAACAAAAGTAAATTATAAAACAATTGCTTTCGCTTCCCCTTCATCCCCAAAGGGGGTGCCTATGCACAAGCAATTTAAAAACAGAATTTACCCGGTCATGGTTTTTGGTTACCCCTGATACAACGCCCGAAACTATTACCCAGAAAACTCTTTTAGAACTTGTCCCGGAATAGGATAAAATACCATAATTTATGCAAAGTTTATATAAGGAACAGAACGATACTTTCAAACCATATCCAGATGTTTGTTTGCATCATCTTTTTGAAAAACAAGTTGAACAAACACCAGAAGCTATTGCCGTTGTTTTTGCAGATCAGTCTTTAAGCTACCGTGAATCACCGTGCTAACCGGTTGGCAGTTTACTTACAGGAATCAGGTGTTGGGCCTGAAGTCTTTGTAGGTATTTGCATGGAGCGTTCCCTGGATTTGGTCGTAGGGCTACTAGGGATTCTCAAGGCAGGAGGTTGCTATGTTCCTCTGGATCCGACTTATCCTGCGGAGCGCATAACATACATGCTACAGGATTCTGATACACGGGTTTTATTGACAACGGTTGCAATACAAGAAAAATTTTCTTTTGAAGATCATAAAGAAGGACTCGTTGCGGTATGTATGGATAAAGATTGGGAGACAGTAACCGAAGATCGTCAGGCCAATCCGACAGTTTTCATGCCCCCAAGTAATCTGATTTATACAATTTACACTTCCGGTTCTACAGGTAAACCTAAGGGTGTACAAATCGAACACAGGAATGTGGTAAACTTACTCCATTCTATGTTGCATACTCCGGGCATAAGTACGGATGATGTATTGCTAGCCCTTACTACGGTTTCTTTTGATATGGCTGTCGTAGAAATTTTCTTGCCCCTTATTGCCGGAGCCCGTTTGCATATTGCCTCAACCGAGGTTGTTGGTTCCGGTACTTTATTAAAAAAATTGATTGAATCCTCCGGTGCAACTATTGTACAAGCAACGCCCGCATCTTGGTATTTGTTACTTGCCGCAGGTTGGAAAGGGAGTAAACAGGTCAACATATTTTGTGGTGGAGAAGCGATGGCACCCTCTCTTGCAGATAAATTGTTAGAAAAAGGAAAAGCAGTATGGAACATGTACGGGCCAACAGAAATAACAGTGTATGCTACTTTTTATAATGTAGGAGACGGACGAAAGTCCCACCACTCAGATACAGACAAAAGTAAAGTTTCAGAACCCATTGGGTATCCCATAGATAATACACAAGTTTTTATTCTGGATGAAAATTTAAATCTCGTAGCGGATGGAGATAAAGGAGAATTGTACATCGGAGGAGAAGGCTTAGCCAGAAATTATCGGAACTTACCCAAGTTGACAGCAGAGAAATTTATCCCTAATCCTTTTGGAGAAGGGAAGCTTTACAAAACCGGAGACCTCGCCCGATTCCGCTCAGATGGGCGGATAGATTATCTCGGACGGATGGATCATCAGGTAAAAATCAGTGGCTTCCGTGTTGAGCTTGGAGAAATCGAAGCCGTACTTGGGCAAGCTCCCGGTATCCACCGCAATGCAGTATTGTATCGTACTCCAGAAGGGTTGCCAGATACCCATAAACGGCTAGTCGCTTATGTGGTTCCCGATCAAACATTCAATCCTCAAGAAAAAACACATAAATATAACAATAATTTAACTAAAAATTTAGAACCGCAGCTCAGGGCATTTCTAAAGACTAAACTTCCTTATTACATGCTGCC
>JAHDGC010000799.1:2295-3582 GCA_020627865.1 Saprospiraceae bacterium
GAATGGTAAAATCAACCGGAAAGCATTACCTATACCTGATACTTCAAGGCCAGAATTGGCAACATCGCTTGTATTGCCTAAAACAAAAATAGAGCAACAACTGGCAAAAATATGGCAAGAGGTACTCCATATTGATGAGGTAGGTATTTATGATAATTTCTTTGAACTGGGCGGAAGTTCTGTATTGCTTAATCAACTTCAGTTGAAGATTGCGCAACAATTCTCTAGAGATTTAAATGTAGTCACTTTTTTCCAATACTCGGCCATTCATACATTAGCCAAATATCTTGATCCCGATACTGCATCAATTCAGGAACCATCTAACGGAAATAGTCAAGCCAAGAGAGGTAGACGTAAAAATACTGTTACAAGATTAAGAGAACAAAGAAAATCGCATCGTAAATAAGTGTTTTTTTACTAAATATCAACGAGAAAAAATTCATGAACAAAAACCCAGTAGATATCAGAGAAGCAGACATAGCGGTTATAGGTATGTCTTGCCGTTTACCTGGTGCTAACAATATAAATACTTTTTGGCAAAATCTCAAAAATGGGGTAGAGTCCATTTCTGTATTGAAGGATGAACAATTGAATGCAGCTGACCCTGCATTATTGGATAATGTCAATTATGTCAAAGCTGGGGCTATTTTGCCAGACATAGATAAGTTCGATGCTTCTTTTTTTGGCTATAGCCCTAAGGAAGCAAAAATGATAGATCCCCAACAACGACTTTTTTTGGAATGCGCATGGGAAGCATTTGAGGACGCAGGTTATGCACCACAAAGTTATGACGGGTTAATAGGGATCTACGCCGGCTCTGGCATGAACACTTATTTAATTAACAATATACTTACAAATCAAGGTTTTTCTACTTATCGCACTTTCCTAGAATCGGGTTCTGCTTTACAGCTAAGGTTAGCCAATGGGGCAGACTATATGCCGTCCCGTGTTTCTTATAAACTTAACCTCCGGGGACCAAGTGTCAACGTGCAAGCAGCTTGCTCTTCTTCACTGGTGGCAGTACACATGGCCGTTCAAAGTTTGCTCAGTGGAGAATGTGATATGGCTCTAGCAGGTGGTGTGTCTATCACAGTTCCTCAGAATACTGGGTATCTTTATCAGGAAGGGATGATTTGCTCTCCTGACGGCCACTGCCGGGCTTTTGATGCCCAAGCAAAAGGAACTTTATTTGGGAATGGTGGCGGAATTGTATTGTTAAAATTATTGCAAAATGCGATAGAAGATAAGGATCACATTCATGCCGTAATCAAAGGATCAGCAGTCAAC
>JAHDGC010000018.1:0-4313 GCA_020627865.1 Saprospiraceae bacterium
GTGGTTATCTCAATCAGCCAGAACTTAGCGATAAACAATTTTGGCATAACGAATTTGGCAGATTTTACAGAAGCGGTGACCTCGGCCGTCGGTTACCAAATGGTGAAATAGAATTTATAGGACGTAAAGATGATCAAATAAAATTGAGAGGATATAGAATTGAGTTAGGCGAAATAGAACAGGTCATAAATAAACTTTCAGAAATTAATAGTTGTGTGGTATTAATTAATGATATGGAAGGTGGGAAAAAAGAAATGGTCGGATATGTAGTGATGGATGAATCCTTAGAATTAAATACGCTTAACGAACTTTTAAGAGAGAGGCTTCCTAGATACATGATTCCTTCCATATGGGTTTGTTTGGAGAAAATACCTTTAATGGCAAATGGAAAAGTGGATAAAAAAGCATTACTTAATCATACTCCAACAAACTCAGATGTCAAATATCGGAGCGTACCACATACAGAAGTAGAGAAAAAATTAGCAAATATTTGGAAGGTGTTATTAGAGGTGAAAGAAGTAAGTGTACAGGATAATTTCTTTCATAAAGGAGGGCACTCCCTTTTAGCAATGCGAATGCTTGCAGATATTCAGAATACATTTGAAATAGAGTTTGATCAGGTAGGAATTGTTTTCGAACAACCTATACTAGGCGAGTTAGCTAAAATTATAGAACAGCGGCAGAAAGGATTAACAAGGCCTAGCATCTTACCAAGGGTAGCTAATCAACCCGTTCCTTTGTCTTTTGCTCAAGAACGTCTATGGTTTGTTGACCAACTAGAGGGGAGTTCACAATACCATATGCCTGTATTATTAAGATTGAAGGGGGATCTTCAGGTGGATGCTCTGAATTATGCTTTCCAAAAATTAGTAGAGCGTCATGAAGTTTTACGTACCTCTTTTGGTCAGGAAGATGGTAAAGCATTTCAAAAGATTCAAAGTGCCGTCAACTGGAAATTAAATCTTTTTGACAAATCTACTTTTGACGATGAGAATAGTTGGAATAAATGGTTGGGAGATGAACAGAGTCGCCCCTTTGATTTAGAGAGAGATTACATGCTCAGGGGAAACTTGGTACAATTAGAGCATCAAGAATACTTGCTTCATATGGTATTACACCATATTGCTTCAGACGGCTGGTCCATGTCTATTTTAGTTAAAGAAGTAGTTGAAATATATCAAGCAAAAGTATCTGGTAGAACACCTGATTTATTGCCGCTATCTATTCAATATGGAGACTACGCTGCATGGCAAAGGAAAAACTTTAGTGATGAGGTAATGGAAGAAAAGTTGAATTGGTGGAAAGAGAAACTGAATGGTGTTGTTCCGCTGGATTTACCGACAGACTTTCCTCGCCCATTAGTATATAGCAATAAAGGAAACCAATATAGTTTTCATTTAGACAAGTCTGTGGCGGATGCCTTAAATAAAATTGCAAAAGAACAGGGCGCTACACTTTTTATGACGCTACTGGCTATTTTTAAAGTATTATTATATCGATACTCAGGTCAAAAAGATATTTGTGTGGGTACGCCGATTGGAAGTCGTCAACAAAAACAAATAGAACCATTGATTGGAAACTTTCTCAATAATCTGGCACTTCGGAGTGACTTAAGTGGTAATCCGGGTTTCATAGAATTTTTATCAACGGTAAAGAACGAAACCTTAGCAGCATATGAAAATCAGGAGGTGCCTTTTGAAAGAGTAGTAGAAGCAGTTGACCCCGAGAGGGATTTAAACAGAAGCCCTATCTATCAGGTTGTTTTTGGCCTGAACAACGTCCCTCCTACCGTAGATTTTAATCTGAAAGAATTAAGCCTTCTACCAGAAAAAGCGCTGTCAATTGTGGCTACTGTATCATTACATGTTATGGCCAAAGAGTCTGAAGAAGGTTTATCTTTTGGAATGACTTACTATGCTGATCTTTTCACACCAGAAACTATTGAAAGACTAGGTAAGCATTTTGAAAGCCTCACTAAATCTGTTATTGAAAATCCTGCTCAGACAATTGATGAACTCCCTTTACTGAGTTCTTTTGAAGAAAAACAGCTATCTGAAGAATTTGCAGGAAAGCGCAGGGTTTTAACTAATCATACTACCGCATTGGATCTGATAGCTGAGCAGGTAGCTCAGCGTCCGGAAGCTGTATCTTTACAGTTTAGGGAAGAAATATTGACATATGAACAATTAGATGAAAAAACTAATCAAATAGCAAATTTCCTAATATCAAAACAACTCGGTCAAGGTGGTTTGGTAGGGCTTTATATGGATCGGTCAATAGAAATGATCATAGGAATGATCGGTATACTTAAAGCTGGAGCGGCTTACCTACCAATTGATACGGAACTTCCAAGTGAGCGTGTCGGTTATTTGCTACGAGATAGTGGTTTACAGTTTATGCTCACCAATCAAAAAACGGCTCATACTATTCCTGTTTCTTTCAATGGTGAAATCTTTGATTTGGATAATTTTAATCCTGAAATTAATCAGCAGCCTCTTACGAAGCCTGAAGTTGATATTCAGTCTAATGACCTGGTGTATGTTATATATACTTCGGGCTCAACAGGGAAACCCAAAGGCGTTATGCTTGAACACGGTGGATTATTGAATTTAACCATCAATCAAATTCAAGGGTTTGGGCTTAAACAGGGTATGCGTGGACTTCAATTTGCATCTATAAGTTTTGACGCATCTTGCTCAGAAATATTCACCACGTTAGCTAGTGGTGGCCACCTGATTATCCCGGATAGCACAACGCTAATGTCTGCAGAACTTCTCGGTGCTTTTTTAAATAAATATAAAATAGAAATAGCTACGCTGCCTCCATCGTACCAATTAGCTATTGAAGAGCAGCTTAGGCAATTGAGTGTTTTAATTTCAGCCGGAGAAGCCTTACATGTCGGAATTGCCCAGCGCTTACAAGAAGCAGGCGTTCGAATAGTTAATGCCTACGGGCCTACTGAAAATACAGTCTGTACCAGTTTGACAGACACTTTATGGAATCGTCATGGAAAAGTAAGTATCGGTAAACCATTGACTAATGTGGAGTCTTATGTGTTAACAGATACAAACAGACTTTGCCCTGTTGGAGTTGAGGGGGAACTATATCTCGCAGGAGATCAACTTGCCAGAGGTTATCTTAATCAGATAGAATTAACTCATGAAAGATTTTCCAAACATCCATTTAAAGAAGGGGAAAGGGCTTACAGAACTGGTGACAGAGTTTGTTGGCTACCGGAGGGAGAATTATCTTTCTTAGGAAGGGTAGACGAGCAAGTCAAGATTAGAGCATACAGGATCGAATTAGGAGAAATTGAACATGTGCTACGGACGGCTCCCTTCGTTAATGATTGTGCTGTAATAGTCCATGATGAAAATAATATTAAAAAATTAATTTGCTTCTTTGTATCAGCAGGTACTTCGGACAAGGCAAGTTTGGCAAACTATCTGGAGGAAAGGCTACCATCTTACATGATACCTGCCCAATGGCAAGAACTGGATGTTTTACCATTGACTAATAGCGGAAAGATTAATAAAAAAGCGTTGGTATCTACGATCTCTCAGCTCCAGAATAATAATGATTCTGTAATGCCTCGTACTGAAATAGAGAAGCAGTTAGCTGAAATTTGGCAGGAACTATTGGGTGTTGAGCGTATCAGTATACATGATAACTTCTTTGAGTTGGGGGGAGATTCTATTATCAGTATACAAGCGGTTAGTAGAGCGCATCACATAGGATTTGATTTTCAGGTAGCGGATATGTTTGAAAATCAAACTATTGCTGAGCTGGCTTCCAAAGTGAATCAAAACAAACATACGGTCATTGCCGAGCAAGGCTTACTAAAAGGAGAAGTGGGGCTGCACCCGATCCAGCGATGGTTCTTTGAAAGTGGGCATGAACAACTTAATCATTACAATCAAGCAGTGTTATTAAATGCAAATAAAACCATTAGTGCCTCCCATATGCAGCAAATGGTTGAAATATTGGTAAATCATCATGATGTTTTACGGTTGAAGTTTGATAATGAAAATGGCCAGTGGAAACAATGTTATATTGAGAAAAAAGGACAGTTGATTATTGAGGATCTTAGCCAATCCGGAAATGATGAAATATCAAATCATGTAAATGACTTATGTAATCATTATCAAAAGGATCTCGATTTGGCATCAGGGAATTTGTATCGCTTTGTTCTTATAAAAATGCCAGAGGAATCTTCTGATAATCGACTGTTTATTGTAATTCATCATTTAGCAATTGATGGTGTTTCCTGGAGGATACTATGATATGCTAAGATTAATAAATGTAATGTCTCA
>JAHDGC010000018.1:4323-22009 GCA_020627865.1 Saprospiraceae bacterium
GAGGCTCCTCTTAAGCTAAGCACCAAGAGTAGTTCTTACAGGCAATGGTATCATGCATTAGAACAATATGCTACAAGTCCTGAAGTAGAAAACCAATTAGCATATTGGGCCACAGTTAAAGATGCTTATAAGCCTTTACTAAATAACAATAGTAATGGGAAGCATGTTTCCTATTTACAAGACTTTAAGTCCGTTCAGAAGACTTTAAATAGTTCCTATACTGATCGTTTAATTAATCAGGCAAACCAAGCCTATAATACCGAGATTAAAGATTTACTCTTATGTGCATTAGCACAGACGCTATATAACTGGACTGGATTGGAGCAGCTTGTAATAGGGCTGGAAAGTCATGGTCGGGAACACATTAGCCGTGATATTGATATTTCCAGAACTATAGGGTGGTTTACTAATCTATTCCCAGTACTATTAGAGTATAAAGCGGGTTTGCCTATGGGGGAGTTTATCAAATCAAACAAAGAACGTATTCGTCAAATTCCAGATAATGGGATTGGGTACTGGACACTCAAATATCTCCATTCTGATGAAGACATCCGTTCCTCCTTATCAGGTGCACAACCTTGGGATGTGGTTTTTAATTATTTAGGGCAGATAGACAATATTTTAAGTGATGGGGTTTTAGCGGGCGCTAATGAAAGTACGGGAGATTCGATTAGTAAAAGAAATGTGACTGGTTCAAAGCTGGAAATTAATAGTTCTATTATTGGTGGAGAGCTAAGTATAACTTGGGGGTATTCCACTAAACTATTTGATGAGGAAGCTATTCAAAAGCTAGGAGAAAACTATATTCGGTTCTTAGAAGAAATTATCGAACATTGTGAAGGAAAAGAAATAGGGGAATTTACACCATCTGATTTAGGCTTAGAAAATCAAGTGACTACTGAACAACTAGATGCATTCCTAGAAACAGAACCGAGTACTGAAGCGCCAGATGATGATGATTATCTTTTGATAGAATAATATTTTCTTGGCACAAAGTGAATCATTGTACGACTTTATTAATTATACTCAAAATTACAATTCATGGGTTTTATTACTAATGCAAAGAAAAATATTCGGCAAGTACCAAGTGTTGAGAATATTTCTAGATATGATTTTTTTCATAAATATGTCCATAAGGGTAGACCAGTTGTAATTAAGAATCTAATGAACGATTGGAAGGCTCTTGATTGGAATTCAGATTACTTTAAAAAAAATGAAGAAGGTATCAAAATTCCCATTAAGATGGGTGATGTTTCGGAAGGTAGAAAAGTACCGATGCAGTTGAGCGAGTATATCCAATTATTAGATAATTATGAATCGGATTTAAGTTTGGGAAAAAGTCCTGAAAAACCAGGGTATTTACATGATGTCCCATTTTTTTATTTATACCCAAAATACATAAAGGATATAGAACCCTTTCCGTTGGATTTATTTCCGGAATGGTATTGGCCTGATTGGCACAACTACATCCAGTTTTTCATGGGAGCAACTGGTAGTTTGACACCATTACATTTTGATACCCTTTGTACTCATAATCTTTTTTTTCAGGTAGTTGGGAAAAAGAAATTCATATTAATTCCTCATGATCAAAAAGAGTTATGTTATATGGAAGGATGGCGCTGGGCTAAATTTAATCCTGATTCACCAGATTATGACCAATTCCCGCTTTCAAGAAATGTACAGATAAGTGAAGCAAATATAGAAGGAGGAGATATCTTATTTATTCCTTCAGGTACTTTACACCAAGTACATGGGCTTAGTCGTTCTATCTCATTCAATATTGATTGGCATACGCCACAAAGTGCCAGAAAAGGTGTGATGACTTTATTCGAAGGAGCACCCAAGAAAAATATATACTACAACTTCCTTTGTTTATTGGGATTGAATTTTAAAGTACCTTCTAAATACATTTTCAAGTATTATAAATCCTATCTGAATTACGTGAGCTAAGGAAGGTGATGCGCCCAGACGGTATCGCCTGTGTTTTGTATTGTCTAAGGCCAGAATAATCTACCGGAACATTTACAATTTATTATTTTACTGTTCCTGACCCAATCGTATAATTAAAATCTTCAAACCAAGAGTATTGATGAATCCGCAACAATTTATTGAAGACCTTAAGGAATTGAATTTGTCTTTGGATTTAAAACAAGGCAATCTAGCATTACGTGGCTATACCAACAATTTAAGCCAGGACGAACTAAGATCAATTTTAGACAAAAATAAAGATGTCTTAACTTCCATAAAGGAACATAAAGAAGATTTGAAAACATATCTTTCAACAGTTTCTGGACATAAGTTACGTAGAAAGCAGTCTAAAAATGTTGTATCTGTTTATCCTTTGAGTCCTTTACAACAAGGTATGTTATTCCATAGCTTGTATCAAGGTGACCATCCATCGGGAGCATACATCAATCAGTTTTCATGTGACTTTTGGGATTTAAATGTTGAATGTTTTAGGAAATCCTGGGACTATCTTTTAGATGCTCACACTATTCTACGAACAGCTTTTCACCATGAAGAATTTGATTTACCGTTGCAGGCTGTTTATAAAAAAGTGAGTATTCCTTTTGAAGAAATAGATATTTCTAAATTAACAGAATCAGCCCAAAAGGCCTGGATCCAGGCCTTTTTAGAACAGGATCGGATAAGAGGTTTTAAAATGGATCAGCCTCCTTTGATGCGAATAACAGTATTGCGGTTGAATGAACAAAAGCATCGTCTGATTTGGACTAACCATCACATTCTATCAGATGGGTGGTCTACTCCAATCATGATGACAAGGGTTTTAGAATGTTATAAAGCATTAGTTGAAAATAAAGTAGTAAAGCAGTATCCAGTAGATAAGTACGAAGATTATATTCGATATATTGAATCTCGAAATAAAGAAAAACAAGAATTTTTTTGGAGCAAATATCTATCATCAATAGAAGGGCCAACTTTA
This sequence comes from Saprospiraceae bacterium, assembly GCA_020627865.1. GTDB lineage: Bacteria > Bacteroidota > Bacteroidia > Chitinophagales > Saprospiraceae > JAHDGC01. The sequence goes on from JAHDGC010000018.1 coordinate 7,268, forward strand.
CTACCTTTTATTAGAGATAGTATTGACAGGAACAAGGGAGGGGCTAATGTTAAACAAGTTGACTTTAGACTTGATCCGGATGCTAGTGCTAAACTTCACACCTTTGCTACGCAACATCGCATAACCATAAATACGATTGTTCAGGCGGTTTGGGCTTATTTACTTTCCAGATATACAGGGCAATCGACCATAACATACGGCGTCATAGTTTCTGGAAGGCCTCCCGAGTTGTCAAATTCTGAAGACAGAGTGGGATTATATATCAATACCATTCCTTTGTGTACTTCTATTGATAGAGATCAATCCTTGTTTGATTGGTTGAAAGAATTACAAAAAACGCATGCTCAATCTCGTGAATTTCAATTTACTGCTTTGAGTTCTATACAAAAGTGGGTGAATATTCAAGGGGATTTCTTTGATACTATTTTGACTTTTGAAAATTATCCCGTTGGGGATGAATTAGTAAATGATCAATCTCAAGTTGGAGGGGATGTTACTGTGGATGAGCGTACAAATTACTTACTTGAGTTGACCATTAGTTTTAGTCGTACGCTTCATGTAAACTTCTTATTTAACGATAACCTTTTACAAGAGGAATATGTTCACATGATAAATGGTCATTATCAACACCTCTTAAATCAAATAATTGATAATCCTGATATAAAGGTAAAGGATTTATGCTTGCTTCCTCCAAAGGAATTAGAAAAAGTAACAGTTCAATTTAACAATAATATTGTTCCGTTTCCTGAAGACCGTACTTGTCTCAATCATTTTCAGGAGAAAGCCCGACAAAACCCTGATGCAGTAGCCGTGGTTTGCCAAGGAGAACAATTGACTTACAAAGAGTTGGATGACAGATCAAATCAAATAGCACATCATCTAATAGAAAAAGGCATCAAGCATGATATGCCAGTGGTGATATGTATGGATCGATCAAATAATATGCTGATAGGAATTTGGTCAATTTTAAAGGCTGGAGGAGCCTACTTGCCAATTGATCCTGATCTTCCTATGGAAAGAGTTCATCGCTTAGTTAAGGATTGCAATTCCAAAGTACTGCTAACCAGTCAAAAGAGATTTAAAACCCTAAGTGAATTAAGCAAAATAGATTTCGTATTGGTTGATGATAAGTCTGGAGCATTTGATCAATACCCGACTTCACCAGTAAATGTGGTTGTTGGAAAACAACATTTAGCCTATATTATTTATACCTCGGGTTCAACTGGAATTCCCAAGGGGGTAATGATTGATCATCAAGGTTTGTTGAACCATCTTTATGGTATGGTTGATACACTGGACATTGATCGCCAGAGTCGATTGTTACAAAATGCAAAGTTTTGATATTTCAGTATGGCAATTTATAACTACCCAAATTACATGCGGAACTACTTATATTTATACCAACGAGATAATTTTCCATCCTAAATCATTCATCAGTAATTGGCTACAGGATCAATTGACACATGTCCAGTTGGTGCCTAGTTACTTAAAAGTTTTGTATGAAGAACCGGGCTTCTATGATAATGATTTTTCATTTTTAAAATATATTATTGTAACAGGAGAAACTACTCCCAAACCATTAATGAAACAATGGTTTCAACATTTTCCTGAAATTCCCATGGTGAATGCTTATGGTCCGGCTGAAACTTCTGACGATGCTACGCTGCACATAATGAATCGCCCGGCTATAGAGGAGCGAGTACCTGTAGGTAAAACGTTGCAAAATTTCCGTATCTACATCTTCAATGACCACATGGAATTATGTCCAATTGGGGTGCCGGGAGAAATAGGAATAGCTGGAATAGGACTGGGAAGAGGCTATCTCAATAAGCCAGATAAAACACATGCTGTTTTTGCTCAAAATCCTTTTGATAAAAATGGAATGCTTTATAAAACTGGTGATATGGGGTATTGGTTGCCCAATGGAGTCTTAATGTTTTTAGGACGATCTGATGATCAAGTTAAAATAAATGGTCATCGTATTGAATTAGGGGAAATCAATCTTAACTTACTAGAGAGTGGGATGATAGATCAGGGGGTTGTGACTATTAGACAAGACCGTAATGGAAAGAAAAATCTTGTTGGATATGTTATACCTAAAAATACATTCAACAAAGAAAAGTTAGAAGCCTTCTTAAGAAAAAGAATACCCCGGTATATGGTTCCGGGTATGTGGGTAGAACTAGAATCTTTTCCTTTAAATAGAAATGGTAAAATCAATAGAAAAGCACTTCCCGAGCCTGATACTGGGCTTTACGAAAAGGAATTTGTAGCCCCTCAAACGAAAGTTGAAAAAATATTAGTCGCTATATGGACAGATTTATTATCTACAGATCATGTAGGGATAAAGGATAATTTTTTTGAGCTTGGGGGCGATTCAATCACAAGTATTCAGGTAGTAAGTCGGGCTCGGCAAAAGGGCTATATCATTAATCCTCAAGACTTGTTTGAATATCAAAATATATTTGAATTAGCTAAGTCAGCATTACCCATAGAAGAAAAAATTACTGGTGAAAAAGGTGTCTTAAGCGGACAAGTGAAATTAGCACCTGAACAATATCGGTTTTTTGAAAAATGCTACGAAATTCCTGATCATCAAAGTCAATGTTTTTATTGGAATGTAAAAAAACGTATCCCTGACCAACACTATGCACTACTCGTCACGGCACTAATAAATCATCATGATGCCTTAAGGTTGACTTTTCAAAAAGAAAAGGGGATATGGACACAACGGTATGGTAGATCTTTGGACAAACTTATCATAGAAGATTTTACTTCGGACAATCAACAACCAATCGTCGATACAACCACCAGTATCTATGAAAAATATAGACAAAGTCTTGATCTGAAAAAAGGAGAAGTTATACGGTTTATTTTATTAAAAACTCACAATAAAGAAAACCATAACCGTTTAATTATCATATCTCATCAATTAGTCATTGATGATGTTTCATGGCAGGTTCTGCAAAAAGATATTGATCTATGTTTAAGTGCCTTGTCAGAACACAGACCAATAAGTTTAGCATCAAAGGGTAGTTCATTTCGTCAGTGGGTCAATAGCTTGATGAGTTTAGCTGTAAAGCCATCTTTTAAAAAACAAGCAGGTTATTGGAAAAAGGTAATTGCTTCATACAAACCACTTCCTGTAGAAAAAATACTGAATGCCAAGGTGGCAAAGTATTATAATTATTATGAAGAACTTTCAATAGCTGTAACTTCTAGATTATTTAAAGAAGCTAACCGGGCCTATAAAACTGAAGCAAAGGACTTGGTCTTAGCTGCTTTGGCCAAAACAATTTGTTCATGGTCTAGCCAACAAAAAATTATCATTGCTACTAAAGGAAAGAGCCGGAATATATCCGATAAAAAAACAGATGTATCTCGCACAGTAGGGAATTTTTCAATGTTTTATCCTAATCTTCTTTTTGTAGGGGATGCCCTATCTGTTGATGAATTGATAAAATCAATAAAAGAACAAATTAGAGAGGTACCCAATAACGGAGTTGGCTACGGAGTGCTTAGATATTTACATCCAGATGCTGAAGTCAGAGAAAGCCTGGCTGGTGAAAGTCCCTGGAATATTGAATTTGATTTTCAGGAACCAGTTAATAATAGTACTGAAAAATGGCTCCATAAAACTAAAGATAACATAGCCCTAAATTCAAATGAGATACCCAATAGCGATACCAGACTGATGGTTAACTGCTCCGTAGTTAAGGATAAATTAAGGATAAATTGGAAGTTTTCTTCCTTACAATACAACCTGAAAAGCATTAGTGCGCTTGCAAAAGAATTCATGAAGCATTTGAATGGGTTAATTCATCATTGCTGTGAATCTTCTCCTACTTATACTCCTTCAGATTTTGGATTACATGGAAAAGTAAACTATCGAGAACTAGATACTTTTCTGGCGAAGAAAACTGGTACAGCTACCCGCGGCGAATTAGTAAACAGTTTATATCCTTTAAGCCCTTTTCAAGAAGGGATCATGTTCCATAGTTTGTTTAATGTTCATTCTGGAGAATATGTTAACCAAATTTCTTGTGAACTTGTAGATCTGCAAGTAGAGCATTTCAGGGCCAGCTGGAATTTTTTATTAAAACGTCACAGTATTTATAGGACTGCTTTTTATCATGATGATTTTAGTATCCCGATGCAAGGGGTTTATACCCAAGTGGATTTACCTTTTTATGTGATTGATTTTAGTACTTTATCAAAAGAAAAACAAGAGGAGAAAATTATAGAAATAGCGCATCAGGATATTGAAAAAGGGTTTGATCTCAGTGCTCCTCCTTTGATGCGAGTTACCCTGATAAAATTGGACGAAAGGCGGCATCAATTAATTTGGAATTGCCATCATATTCTTATGGATGGATGGTCTAGTCCATTGCTTATAGAAGAAGTATTTCAGAATTACCAAATTCTATTGAAAGGCCAAAAACCTGAATGGGAACAAGAAGACAAATTCAAAGATTTTATTGACTATATACAGTCCATAGATGAAAATGAAGTAGAAACATTTTGGAGGTCTTATTTGCAAAGAATAGACGGAATAACATCATTACCTTTTCCTAAAAAGCTTTCTAAAAATAATAGGGAAATAAGCATAACAAAGAATAGACTTAGACTCGACACTGAATTAACTAAAAAGATAAAGCGGTTTGCAAGCAACAATCGCTTAACTTTGAATACTGTTATTCAAGGTGTTTGGGCCTACTTGTTATCTTATTATTCAGGCCAGAAAGACGTCGTCTATGGAGTAACCGTTTCTGGAAGGCCGTCGATTTTAAGTGATACAGAACGACGAATGGGGCCTTATATCAATACGATTCCATTAGCCGCTACTATTGAAATGGAAACTATGATAACAAACTGGTTAGCAGTATTACAGATGAATCACACTAAAACCAGGGAGTTTCAATATGTTTCACTTAATACTATCCAAAAATGGAAAGGTATTGTTGGTGACTTTTTTGATAATATAATTGTATTTGAGAATTATCCCGTAAGCGAAGAATTGATGGGAGAAAATTCAGATGGGGATGCTAATATCAAATTTGATGAACGTACCAACTATCCTTTAACAATGATCGTTTTACCAGATGTTAATCTGGAAATTCATTTTGATTTTAATAATAAATTGATGAATGATGATCAAATCAAGATGATCGCAGGACACTTTAAGGAGGTCTTACAGCAAATCGCCTATGGGAAAGCTGTCAAACTGAAAGATTTGAATCCATTATCAACGCTGGAAAAAAATCAACTACGCTCTGAATTTAATACCAATCAAGTTCAATTTACAAACAAAACACTTACATCCCTATTTGAAGAACAAGTAGATCGGAGTCCTGATGGTATAGCTGTTCAGTTTCGGGATCATGTTTTGACTTATGCAGAATTAAATGAGAAATCTAATCAGTTAAGCCATTATTTAATCCGGAGAGGAGTTCAAATCGGTAGTCCGGTAGGAATTTGCTTAGACAGATCTCTAAATATGATCACTGGTATTCTCGGCATATTGAAAGCCGGAGCAGCCTACGTTCCTATTGATCCGGCATTTCCTAAGAAACGTATTCAATTCATTCTATTTGACACCAGAATCAACATTGTGATTACTGATTCAAAAACAGAAACAGAAGTCCTGCAATCAATAAATAAAGAACTACAAGTTATAAACTTTCAGGAACGAAAGATTTGGGAATGCCCTCTAACTAAACCTGAGATTAATCAGGAAGCGTCATCGGCAGCATATATCATTTATACCTCCGGTTCTACTGGTCGTCCTAAAGGAGTTTTAAATGAACACAGAGGTGTCATCAATCGCCTTTTGTGGGGGCATGAATATTTTAAACTAAATGAGCAAGAAATCTTTTTACAGAAAACCACTTTTTGTTTTGACGTTTCTATATGGGAGTTGTTTAGCCCATTAATTGCAGGAGGTAAACTTGTTTTTGCTGAACCAGGCGGTCATAAAGATGTTGAGTATTTAAAGGCGATAGTTGATAAAAATGCTATTACAACTATTCATTTCGTCCCCTCTATGTTAGAAGTGTTTCTTTCCGAATTATCTCAAGGGGATTGTAAATCTTTAAAGCGGGTTATTTGTAGCGGGGAAGCATTACTACCAATACATGTAAGACAATTTAGAGCGCAATTTCCTGCTACAGCCCTATTTAACCTTTATGGGCCAACGGAAGCGGGTATAGAAGTTTCCTATTGGGAAGTCCCAAAAGAAAAATATTTATTAGACTATGTACCCATTGGAAAACCAGTACACAATACTCAATTACACATATTAGATGTGCATGGGCGTCCCGTACCTGTTGGTGTTGCAGGTGAGTTACACATTGGAGGAGTACAAGTGGCAAGAGGATACTTAAATCGACCGTCATTGACAACAGAATGTTTTGTTGAAAACTCCTTAGCTCCTCTGGGGAAATTATATCGCACCGGAGATTTAGCAGCTTGGTTAGAAGACGGTACTATTAAATACTTAGGCCGCTCAGATGATCAAGTTAAAATACATGGATACCGAATTGAACTTGGGGAAATTAACCAAGTAATTGGTCAATATAAGTCCATTAAGTCCAGTGTCGTAAGGCTATGGGAAGATGGAGTGGGGCACAAACGCCTTGTCGCTTATGTGGTAACAAATGACGTCTTCGAAAAAGATAAAATTGAAAAATACCTAGCGAGTAAACTACCAGATTATATGATTCCTGCTCTATGGATGGAAATGGAATCTTTACCTTTAAATGCTAATGGAAAAATTGATAAAAAGGCATTGCCAACTCCTGATGAATCTGTTATCCGAAATACACAATATGTCGCACCACGAAATTCCATAGAACTTGATATTTCAAATATTTGGAAAGAGTTTTTACAGGTAGATGAAATAAGCATGTTAGATGACTTCTTTGTATTAGGAGGCCATTCATTATTGGCTATTCGATTAGCTTCCGCTATTAGAAGAAGGTTAGATGTAGATTTTTCTATCCGAGAGATTTTTGAATATTCTACTGTTGAGGCAATGAGTAAGTACTTGAGTAAAAAACGTAGAGGATCAATTTTACCAGATATCACAATTAGTAAAAGACCAAAACTAATCCCTTTATCTTTTTCTCAAGAACGATTGTTTTTTATCGATCAATTACAAGGAAGTACTCAATATCACCTGCCATTCTCAATGTCTATAAATGCTGCGTGGGAAAAGTATATTCTGGAAGATACTTTCAAAGATATCATCCAACGACACGAAGTCCTCAGAACAGTATATAAAGTAGCGGATGGTAACGCTTATCAGGAAATTTTACATCCAGATAACTGGAAAATGAATTATTTATCTGATGGAAAGCAGGCAGGAGCATTGGGTATTAAACAATATATTGAACAGTTCGCTGATCGCCCTTTTGATTTATCATCTGACTATATGTTTCGTGCATTATTGATTCGAATGAATCCAGAAGCGTATCAGTTGGTAATTGTGATGCACCATATTGCATCAGATGGTTGGTCTTTGGAGATTTTAATGAAGGAGTTTATTGAAATATTTAATGCGAAAACTGAGGGTCGGGCACCGATACTTCCATCATTAAAAATCCAATATGCAGATTATGCAATTTGGCAACGTAAACATCTTGGCAATGATATTTTCCAAAAACATTTATCATATTGGATTCAACAATTAGGAAATGTTCCTGCCTTGGAAATTCCAACTGATTTTACCAGACCAGCTTTACAAAGCATACGAGGGGCAGCGTATCACACGAGCCTTGATTCACAATTGTTAGAAGACTTGCAGATGCTATCCAGTCAAAACAAGTCGACACTTTATATGACGATGTTGGCGGCCTTCAAAGTTTTGCTTTATCGTTATAGTGGACAAACAGATATTTGTATTGGTTCGCCTATCGCTGGAAGAGAACAGGGAGCAGTACATAACTTGATTGGTTTTTTTGTAAATATGCTTGCCATACGTAGCCATCTAAAAGGCAGTATTTCGTTTGCTGAATTTCTACAACAGGTCAGAAAAACTACTTGAGATGCTTACGCTCGTGAACATGTTCCATTTGAACAGATTGTAGATGCTGTCTCACCAGAACGAGATATGAGTCGAAGCCCTATATTCCAGATCACCTTTACTTTAAACAATGCACTCAATACTGAAGGAAAAGAATTACAAGGGGTAAAAGGAATAAAATCTGATGTGATCGAGGAGAAGACTGCTAACTTTGATCTGAGTTTCGACCTTGAAGTCACCAATAATAATATAAAACTCAATATTCAGTATTGTTCTGATTTGTACACGCGAGCTACTATCAAGAGAATGGCGCTACATTACGAGCAAATATTGAAATCCATTACAGACAACTCAAGGCAAAGCATTGATGCCTTGCAAATGATAAGTAAAAATGAACAGGAGGAAATACTTGGCTTACGAGAAACAAAATCTCAAATAACATTTAATGAAGGATATAAAACGTTCAACAATATCCTTCCGATTAATGTGCTTTTCGAGAAAATAGTTGAACAGTATCCTGGTGGGATTGCTGTTACGCATAACGCTGAATGTTGGAGTTTCCAAAAACTAAACGAATGGTCAAATCGGATAAGGCATGGGTTGGAAAAATTAGGCGTAGGAAAGCAGGATTTTGTCGGTGTTTATCTGGAAAGAAATCCTATGTTGGTAGCCTCTCTGATGGGAATTTTAAAAGCAGGCGGGGTATATGTTCCTCTTGATACCGAAAACCCCGAACATCGGATAGCAAAAATGGCTGGTGATTCTGCCTTGAAGGTAATGATTACCAATAGTGAATTAGCCCTGGGTTTAAAGGAATATGAATTGGGTGATTTATTGCTGGTAAACTCAATATCTGAGGACTCAAATTTTAATTCTGTGACTGGCCTTACCTGCAAAGATTTGACATTTTTAGAAGGGTGTTCGATAGAAAATGGAAATAATCCTAACAATATGCGTAGTTGGGCATACATGTTATATACTTCCGGATCTACAGGAACTCCCAAAGGTGCAATCACTCGTCATGACGGGGCGCTAAATCATATATTGGCAGAATATGAAGCACTAGAACTGAAAACAGGATTTTGTTTCCTACAAAGTGCAGGGATTGGTTCGGATATTTCTGTCTGGCAAATATTAGGACCTTTATTGAAAGGAGGAAAGGTAGCAATTGTAAATAAAGAAGAACTTTTTGATTATGACCATTTACTAAAAAAATTACATTCAGAATCAGTAAGCATTATTGAGTTTGTACCATCTTATATTTGGGGCTTATTAGATCATGCCAAGCAAAATCCTGCATTATATAAATTACCTTCCTTGCAATGGATTATGATGGTTGGAGAAGTGGTTCCCGTAAACCTTGTGAACGGTTGGCGTTCTGTTTATCCTTCCGTGCGAATACTGAATGGTTATGGACCTTGTGAAGCCTCAGATGATATAGCACAATATGAAATAAAGGAAATGCTTCCTGCTAATCGGGAACGCGTTCCAATAGGTCGGCCATTAGCCAATATGAATATAGTCATCCTTGATAAATTATTGAATTTGTGCCCCGTAGGTGTTCCCGGAGAAATCTGTGTGTCAGGGGTAGGTGTAGGGGCCGGTTACTGGGGTTTACCAGCGGTAACAGCGGAACGCTTTATAACTAATCCTTTTAAAGAACTGCTAGGAGAAACTTTATACAGAACAGGAGATGCGGGGAGATGGCTAGAGGATGGTAACCTCGAATTTTTAGGCCGAATGGATCGACAAGTAAAGATTAGAGGACACCGAGTAGAATTGTCTGAAATAGAAACTTTCATTCGGGAAAGTGTATCTGTTCGAAATGCTCATATCTTACTACAAAAACAAAATGGAGAATCAAATTTAATTTGTTCAATAGTCTTAGCAAATCCGGAAGAGGATATAGCAAAACAAAAAGACTTGGTAGAAGAAATAAGAAATCGTTGCTGGCAAGGGCTTCCTGCTTATATGCAACCTAAGGATTATTTTATAATAGATAGGATTCCACGAAATTTAAGTGACAAAGTAGATGAGAAAGCCTTATTAAAACAATTCGAGAAAAGAAGCCCGTTACTTAACCAGATAAAAAGAGGCTTTCAAGGTCCATCAACGGAGACAGAGCTTATACTGGCAAAAATTTGGTCACGCCTCTTAAATGTAGAACAAATTGATATTCGAGATAACTTTTTTGTCTTAGGTGGACATTCTTTAATGGCAATGAGAATAATTGCCGCACTTAAAAATGAATTAGAAGTGGTCGTTAAAGTAATGTCTATTTTCGAATATCCTACCTTAGCTTCACTCAGTGAACATATCAATACTCTACAAATAGGGCTAACCGCACCTCGCATTGGTTCGATAGAAAGACCAGCATCTATTCCATTATCATTTTCGCAGGAACAATTATGGCTAATTGATCAATTAGAAGGAAGCACTCATTATCATCTGCCGATAGTCATGCATATAGGAGAAAATTTGGATAGAGCAGCATTGGAATTTGCTTTTTCTCAAATTGTAAACCGACACGAAATTTTACGAACAGTTTATTATGAAAAGGATGGTATCCCTGGTCAACGCATCCTTCCGCCAGATAATTGGAACCTAGCTTATTTGGATGGTAAAATTTTTACTAGTGAAGCTGAATTGCAAAGGTGGGCCAGAAACGAAATGAATCGCCCATTTGATCTGACAAAAGATCATATGTTGAGGGCTTACCTCGTGAAAAAATCTGAAAAAGAAAACCTATTAATTTTCGTAGTACACCATATAGCATCAGATGGTTGGTCGATGTCTATACTGATTGATGAATTAATAGCGCTTTATACAGCCCGGCGGGAAAATCGTACGCCACAATTGCCTCCATTACCTGTTCAATATGCAGATTATGCAATTTGGCAACACCAGCAAACAACTCCGGAGCAGATCAGTACGAAATTAGATTGGTGGGAGAAAAAGTTAAGCGGTGCAGAAACGATTGAGTTTCCGACAGATTTCAAGCGACCGGAATTCCAGCGTTATAATGGAGCCGAAATAAATAGTTCCGTAGATGCATTGCTTACGAGTAAACTTCAAACACTATCATTAGATAGAGGAGCTACGTTATTCATGACGCTCCTTGCTGCTTTCAAAATATTACTTTCCAGATTCAGTGGCCAAAAGGATATCGTAGTGGGTAGTGCAATTGGTAATCGGGAACATACCGAAATTGAATCTTTGATTGGTTTTTTTATCAATGTGTTAGTACTGCGATCTGATTTAAGTGGTAACCCCAGGTTTTTAGATTTTGTCGGACAAGTACGAGAAGATACATTAGCTGCCTTTTCACATCAGGAAGTACCATTTGAACGAATAGTAGACCGACTGGTAACGGAGAGAGATTTAAGTCGTAGTCCATTATTTCAAGTTATGTTTGTACTTCAGAACACGCCAATGACTACTGCTTCTGCCCAAGATAGCGGGCTAGAGCTGAACATAATGGATGAAGCGCCCGTAAGCGCAAAATTCGACCTTACTTTAAGGGTGACGCAAACGCCTGATGGTTTAAACCTGACTTTTGAATATTGTACGGACTTATTTAAACCTGAAACAATATTACACTTTGCTAATGCCTATCAGGAATTGCTTAAATCAATAGTTGATCATCCAACTCTAGGAATTGACCAATTAAATATCCTGACGGATAAACATAAAAAAGAAATAAAGCTTCAAGCAAAAGCATTGCCTGCGGATTACTCTTTGGACAATACCGTTGTAGATCTTTTCAGGAATCAGGTTCGTGTTTGCCCTGATAGCATTGCCGTGGTATGTGATGATCACGAAATAACTTATCAGGAGCTAGACCAACGTTCGGATCAACTAGCACAATATCTGATTAAAATTGGAGTAAAACAAGAAACAATTATTGCGATCTGTTTATCTCGTTCAATAGATTTATTAGTAGGGTTATTAGGGATTATGAAAGCAGGCGGTGTTTATCTACCGATTGATCCAGAGTATCCGGAAAAGAGAATAGCTTACATGATTAATGACAGTAACGCACAATTAATTATTACGGATATTTCCACACAGCGTGTTTGGCAAAATATATCAAATCCCCGGGGAGTATTATACATAGATCAGGAGGAGAGTATTTGGAGTCAATTGCCAGAAGATATTACAAAAATCAATTTAACTGAAAATCAACCAGCTTATATATTATACACCTCTGGTTCTACCGGTTACCCTAAAGCAGTGTCTGTTGAGCATTCGAGCTTAAGTAATTATTTACAGTGGAGTAAAGCAAATTATATTGGAAATGAAAACTTTGCTATGGGCTTGTTCACCAGCATAAGTTTTGATTTGACAATAACCTCTCTTTTTATGCCTCTAATTGCAGGAGGTAAAATTGTGGTATATAATAGTAAAAATGATGAAGAATCTTTTGCGCTATTTCCAAAACTGATGCTTGATAATGAGGTAGACATTATTAAAGTAACACCATCCCATTTACGGCTATTGTTGGGTATGAATCTTGGAAAATCAAAACTTAAAAAAATCATTGTTGGAGGAGAACAGTTCCCTAGTGAACTAGCCCGACAAATTAATCATTGTTTTGAAAGCAACGTTGAGATTTTTAATGAATATGGCCCGACAGAAGCAACGGTTGGTTGTATTGTCCATCTTTTCGATCCGGAAGCAGATATCTATGAGAGTGTACCCATCGGGAAACCTATTTCAAATGTTGAAACACATATTCTAGATGAACATTTAAATCCATCGGGGGGTGGCGCTTTTGGTGAATTATATTTAGGTGGAAAAAGTATCGCACGTGGGTATTTAAATAAGGCAACATTAACCGCAGATAGATTTATTTCACATCCTTCGATTTCTGATTATAAATTATACAAAACCGGAGATCGTGTAAGAAAATTAGGCAATGGAAACTTAATTTTCCATGGACGAATAGATCAGCAGGTTAAAATTCGCGGGCACCGAATTGAGCTGTCAGAAATTGAAAATACTTTATTACGCCATCCTTTAATTTTAGGTTGTGTTATATTATCTCGTCAGGACATTCAGAACCATGAAAGGTTAATCGCTTACCTGAAGACTGAGGAAGTTTTGGAAGAAAATAATATTAGACAGTTTATCAGGGAGCGGCTACCAGAATATATGGTTCCATCTATATTCGTTGAAGTGGATGAAATTCCTTTGACTACAAATGGGAAAGTAGATAAAAATGCTTTGCCAAACCCTGTACAATCTCAATCCGAGGGAAAAAAATACACACCGCCGGGAAATGAAGAGGAAACAGTATTGACTGAAATTTGGCAACAACTACTAGGGCATGAAAAAATTGGAATTCTTGAAAATTTCTTTGCCCTAGGAGGGGATTCAATAATTAGTATTCAAGTAGTAAGTTTAGCTGCTCGCAAAGGTTATATATTAAAACCTAAAGATGTATTTATACACCAAACAATTGCGGAATTGGCTATTCACATGAAGAAAGGCGTATTGGAAATTGAAGCTGAACAAGGCATACTGAAAGGTTCAACCGGATTAACTCCTATCCAACATTGGTTTTTTGAAAAGGAATTATATAATCCTGACCATTTCAATCAAGCTGTTTTATTGAGCTTAGATAAAAAACTGAATAAACAAGACTTGTCTAAAATAGTCGATTTTATATACCAAGATCACGATGCCTTAGGGTTTAAATATGTTTTTGAAGAAAAGGAGTGGTTGCAATATTATACTAGCGATAAAGGTAGGCTAAAGATAGAAAATCTGAAACAAACAGCGCTTGAACATCTTCCTACAGCGATTACCAATATTTGTAATAACTATCAACAAAGTTTAGATATTAGTGAAGGGAAACTAGCGCACTTTGTATTTATTGAAACACCTGACAATGAAACATTCAATCGTTTATTTATTGTTATTCACCATTTAGCTGTAGATGGAGTGGCTTGGAGAATTCTGATAAATGATATGGAAGAATATTTGGCCACTTTGTCAGAGGGTAGGTTAATACAACCAAGAGCAAAAGGCAGCTCTTACAGACAATGGCAAGAAGCATTGGAAGCATATGGCAAACTAGACAAAACAATAGCACAACAATCTTATTGGACTGAAGTGGAATCAGCGTTCTCTCCTTTGCCAGTAGACTTTCCTGATCAACGGGATACATTAGTAAAAGATGAAAAGGAATATGAAATTCTCTTAGCTTCCACTCAAACACAGGCTTTGATAAATCAAGTAAGCCACGCTTATAATACCAATATTGATGATCTTTTACTCAGTGCATTAGTACGAACGCTTTGTAACTGGTCAGGTCAAAAGGAATTGGTCATCGGCTTGGAAGGTCATGGCCGAGAAGCAATTAAAGAATCCATCGATATTACCAGAACAGTAGGATGGTTTACAAACTTATATCCAATACTACTCAAAGACAACAATAGTCCTGATGAGGGAGAATTGATTAAATCCGTTAAGGAACAATTAAGACTTGTACCTGAAAAAGGAATGGGATATGGGGTGTTGAAATATTTAAATGAAAATATACAACTTCCTTCTAACTATTCCCGACAACAGCCTTGGGATATTATTTTTAACTACTTAGGACAACTGGACAATATCGTTAAAGAGGAAAGTAAAGTAACTGCCGGATCAGAAAGTATAGGTAGCTTAACGGATACCAAGAATAGGGCGGATGCTAAATTAACTGTTTCCTGTTC
>JAHDGC010000800.1 GCA_020627865.1 Saprospiraceae bacterium
TGGCCAGTTCTGGTTTTGTATTAAATAATATTACACCAGAAAAAAAGGTAATCCCTGCCATGCCAGAAAATGTTGAGGCTTTCATTACCAATCAAGCACTGACGATTCAAGTAACTTGTAAACGAGATAAAAATGCACAAATTTATAAGGTGCGAGCTTCTACGGATCAGGAAAATTGGCAGTGGAAAAATGAAGGAACAAAGACAAAAATGTTATTGCATAATATTACACCGGGCGTGATTGTCTATGTCCAAATGGCTACAAAAAATTACTTAGGAGAAAGTCCGTGGAGCAGCCCGGCAACAATAAGAGTGCCTTTACCAAATGAGCCGGCAGTGAGGCGAGCAAATGTATGATGGTAGAGAGTCGAGAAGAGAAGCTTAAAAATTTAGGACAAAAATCTAATCAGTTTTTTTAATGCACTGATTAGATTTTTTTATTTGTGTTTCTATAGTTATATATTATCTTTGCTCTTTTTTCAAAACATTAAAGAAACATCAAAACAACATTCTATCATATCAAAGAATTATTCCTCCGGCTTGGAATTGTCTTGCTCGTTTTCAGTCTCCTCCGAGTATGTTTTTACATGCTTTATGCAGATTATTTTGCTGTAGAAAACTTGTGGGATGGGATAAAAATATTTGTACATGGTATCCGATTTGATTTGGCTGCAATTGTTTATATCAATGCCCTTTTTATTCTTTCGTATTTGTTGCCCTTTCCTTTCCGACATAAAATGTGGTATAAAAAAATGCAGGCTGTTTTATTTTTTGGCCTAAACGGGTATGCCTTGTTAATGGAACTGAGTGATTTTGCTTATTTTGAATTTGCTTTCCGCAGGAGTATCAGTAGCGATATTCTTTTATTGAAAAATACGGCGGGGCATCTTACCGCACAGTATA
The DNA here is from genome assembly GCA_020627865.1 of Saprospiraceae bacterium. Classification (GTDB taxonomy): domain Bacteria; phylum Bacteroidota; class Bacteroidia; order Chitinophagales; family Saprospiraceae; genus JAHDGC01. The sequence goes on from JAHDGC010000800.1 coordinate 903, forward strand.
TTAAAGATTTTTGGTGGATTCTGGCTTTGTTACTGTCTGCTCTTTTTTTAATGAACGTTTTATATAAGAAAACGGCACAAAACTACAGCATTCATACCATTAACTTTTTACCTCAAGTTTTACTGACGTTAGGATTACTCCCTTTATTTATTCTTGCTGCAAGAGGTGGCTGGCAACTCCGCCCTATCATGTCTATTACTGCAGCGGAGTACCTCAATGACATGCGGCAAATTCCCCTAATGACGAACACGACGCTAAACATGATTTTTTCGTTGCAAAGACGTTCCATAGAAAAAAGAAGCTTTTTTTCTGAAGCAGCAGTCGACAAAATTCATCCGATACATTTTCCTGCGAACAAAGAAAACAGTTTTCGTAATTATAATGTTGTCATATTGGTCATGGAAAGTTTTGGAAAAGAATACATTGGTCATTTTAATAAAAAAAATAAGACCTTCACCCCTTTTATAGATTCTCTTTTGCAGGAAGGTTTTTATTGTAAACAAAGCTATGCCAATGGATTACGCTCCACACAGGGAATTGTTGCCCTTGCAGCAGGATTGCCTTCTTTGATGGAAGACCCGTTGATGTTTTCAGCTTACCAAAGCAATCAGATCGAAGGCGTAGCCTCATTGTTTAAAAAGAAAGGATATCAAACTGCATTTTTTCATGGTGCTAACCCAGGCTCCATGGAATTTGAACGGTTTTCAAAACTTTGCGGCTTCGACAATTATCACGATCGGAGACATTACAATAATGATGCAGATTACGATGGCAATTGGGGTATCTGGGACATCCCATTTTTCCAATATGCTGTACAACAATGTAATCAGTTTGAAAAACCATTTTTTAGCATGATTTTTTCATTGACCTCCCATCATCCTTATGCTGTAGAGAATTGGTTTGAAAAAAAACATCCGGACATGAAGCCTTTGTTCCGAAGTGTCAAATATGCGGATGAGGCTTTACGCAAATTCTTTGAAACGGCGAAACAAATGGATTGGTATGAAAACACGTTGTTTGTCATTACAGCGGATCATATCGGGGTTGCGCACGATGGTCGTTTTAAAACTAAAGCGGGTAAATATCAAATCCCAATTTTACTATTCCATCCCGACTCTGAACTCAGGGGAAAAGCTAACAGGCTAGCGCAACAGATTGATGTTTTGCCGACCATCATGGATTACCTTGACTATGATGAGCCTTACGGTGCTTTCGGCAGGAGTATGTTTGACGATTCTGAGAAACAGTATGCCTATATGTTTTCTGACGGTTTGTATCAGATTTTGGACGGGCAACATTTATTAATTTTTGATGGGGACAAAACGATTGCTCGGTATGATTATAAGAAAGACCCGAGGCTTAAGCAGAAATTAAAACCGTCAAAAATTTTTAGTGTATTAGAGAAAAAAATAAAGGCTGTGATTCAACAACATGATAACAGAATGATTGAAAATAGACTTTATGGTTTGTAGCATTGAGAAAACTTTTCCTAAAACGTAATTTGTTTTTCATTTTTTAAACATTACTTTCTACTTTTGCAGTCCTAATACCATAAATTTATTTAAATTTCATCACACAAAAACGTCGTGATCATTACGACGCTACTAAAAAATTAAACATGAGTGCAATAGAAAAAATTTCGCCCAATGAAATGCTTGAGCAAATTGCCAATGCAAAATTTGATAAAGATCTGGAAGTAACCATCAAAACCAACAAGGGAGATATTCACCTTGATCTTTATGCGACCAAAACGCCTAAAACGGTGGCCAACTTTATCGGTTTGGCCAAAAAAGGATATTATGATGACTTGAAATTTCATCGTGTTATTCCGGATTTTATGATACAGGGTGGATGTCCTTTTGGCAGAGGAAATGGTGGCCCGGGCTACAAGTTCGATGATGAAATCCATCCTGAGTGCAAACATGACAGTCCAGGTATTTTGTCTATGGCGAATGCTGGCCCTGGTACGAACGGCAGCCAGTTTTTTATTACCCACAAGGATACCCCTTGGTTAGATGGCAACCATACTGTTTTTGGGAAAGTAAAATCTGATGCAGACCAAAGTGTTGTAGATGCGATTGTACAGGGAGATGTTATTTCGGGGGTTGAGATAAAGGAGTAAGTAGTGTGCATAGTGATTGGTGATTAGTCTTGTAGTATACCGAATGTTAATCTTTATTTTACGAACAAATCACCAATCAATCTTGCCTTTTGTACAAAAAGTAGACAGCTTTCACAAGCTTGCATTGAATCTTCAAAGCATCAAATATGTACTAGAAAACTTCATCGATGAGCGATTTGCATTTTTTTTATGGCTGCTGGCAGTTCTCTGTTTGTCTTTTTGCATTTGTTGCATTAATGGCAATTTGGTGGCACATTGGTCGTCGTCAAAATGATTTCGGGCAAGTTTGGTTGGCCTTGTCTGTACTTTGTTGGAGTTTTTCTGGTGGTGTTGAAGTTTATTATGCACATTTTGATTCGGGTAATAATTCGCTGAATGGCCTTCGTAGCATTCTATCTTTATTCAATAGTCTTTTCATCTTGTTGGCCTTACCTTGGTTTCGATATATCCCCAAACGTATCGAAGCCTTGGTAAAATCCCAACATTGGCAAACTTTTGTTGGGGTTCCTTTTCTGCTGTTGTTATTGCTAACGATAAGCGAGCTTTT
>JAHDGC010000801.1 GCA_020627865.1 Saprospiraceae bacterium
CCACATGAAAATGCAGGTAACCCCATCCATGATCCAATACCTTGTAACAAAGTTTTTGATATTGACGTAAAGCCAAATCAAGTATTGAGTTTGAATGGAAAAATCATCCAAAATGGATTTAGGATATTATTTTGTATTGATTGCGTTGATATCCCTGCATTTTAGCCTAGAAACGAGCTTAATACAAGCAGGGTAAGAAAAAGTTATATACAAATATAAGCATAAAAATTAAAAATGCAAATTTTTTGTTGAAATATATGTGTGGTTTTCTTAGCCTATTCCCTTTATTTCTCCAACTTTTGCATACCTCTAATTAAATATTAATTTCGCATTGCCTTAACCCAAACCATAAAAGATTTCTTTATGCGCTTGCTATTATTTTTAATATTACTCCTGCCTCATTTCAAGGTGCTTTGCTACCTTTTGGAAACGAAAGCTACCATACCTTAGACCGGATGGAAATCCTCTCCGGAAGCTTGCCCCAGCACCACAGCGCCATCAAATACTATGATCGTTCGGATGTTGCGGCATTAGCTTTGCATTTCGACACGGTTGCGGTAGCCAAATCAGCATTAGATCAGGTTGATTTGAACTATATTTTTCGGGATAATAATGAATTTTTTAAACCGTTGGAAAATACTGCTACTTATGAACCTGAATCAGGATCGGAACAGCATTATTACCCCAAAAGAGAAAAACCGATCCTGAAATATTTTTATAAAACACCAGCTAATTTTTTTGAAATAGATAAAAAGCATTTCTTTTTGAAACTCAACCCCATCGTTGATTTTAGCCTAGGAACGGAGAGGGGAGATGACGAATTGATTTTTTTCAATCGAAGGGGTGTCCGCTTGAGGGGAGGAATTGATCAACGTATATTTTTTCAAACAGATATTCTGGAAACCCAGGCGCGTTTTCCTTTTTATGTAACTTATGATGCTGAACGGCGGGGCAGGTTGGTTGGTGCCGGATTTTATAAAACTTACGAGAGTCGAATTTTTAATATTACTAACGGCTATGATTTTTTGCTGGCACAGGGTTTTGCTGGATTCCAAATCTCGAAGCATGTTGGTCTTCGGTTGGGGCATGGTAGACACTTTGTTGGGAATGGTTATCGTTCCTTGATTTTGTCTGATTGGAGTACGAATTATTTTTATCTGGAACTCAACACGCGGGTATGGAAATTTCATTATAGAAATATTTTTGCAGAATTAACTTCCGGTTTCGATAACCTAAGGGGAGATCGTTTGTTGCCTAAAAAATATATGGCTGCACATCACCTGAGTTATAATGTTTTTAAAAATTTCAGCGTCGGATTTTTTGAAGCTATTATTTTTAACCGAGAAAATCATTTTGAATTTCAATATCTGAATCCGGTTATCTTGTACCGAACGGTTGAACATTTGGTCGGAAGTCCGGATAATATTATGATTGGACTGGACTTTAAATGGAACTTGTGGAAACGGGTGCAGCTTTACGGGCAAATCATGTTGGATGAATTCAAGTTTAATGAGCTTTTTATAGAAAGAAACGGCTGGTGGGCCAATAAATTTGGTTTGCAAGCTGGCCTGAAATATGTGAATGCCTTTAATGTAGACCACCTCGATATTCAGGCAGAAATAAACATCGTCCGCCCGTATATGTATATGCATACGGACAGCTCCGCAAACTATACCCACTTTAAGCAACCACTTGCGCATCCGCTAGGAGCCAACTTCTGGGAATATCTTGTTAAGTTTCGGTATGTGCCGGTTCAAAAAATGACCATCGAAGGACGCTTGATTATGGCAAACTATGGCGAAAACGATCCGGATAGCAACTGGGGAGGAGACATCTTGTTGGCCAATGCGAGCCGAGAAATGAATTATGGAAATGACATCGGTCAAGGGGTTGCTGTAAATAGCTTGTCAGCAATATTGGAGCTGAGTTATCAGTTTAAACACAATCTCTATGTGGATTTATTTTGCCGGTATCGGAACAAAGATGCGGATGGGCCAGAAGATAGTGGAACAACCTCCATCATTGGTGGCGGAGTCCGTTATAATATTGCTTCTCGGAAGTGGGATTTTTAAAAAAAAATGTAGAGATAAGGCATGCCTTATCTCTACATTTTTTTTAATCAAATAATCATCCCAGCACCAACCGTTTCATTTGTATTTTCATCAATAAATAACAAACTACCCGTAATCCGGTTTCGTCTGTAGGAATCATAATACAATGGCTTCGTTGTCCTGATGGTAATTCTGGCAATATCGTTCATGTTGACAGTCTTATCTTCTTGATCTCTATGCAGGGTATTGACATTCATCTTATACCGGATTTCTTTGATAATGCACCGGAGTTCCTGTGTGGTTTGACGAATCACATATTTTCCACGCAGCTGAAGTGGTTTACTATCATTAAACCAGCAGATCATCAATTCGATGTCTTGACCCATTGTCGGAGAATTATTTTCTCGGACGATCATATCACCTCGACTAATGTCAATTTCATCTTCCAATAAGATTGTTACCGAGCTAGGCGGGAAAGCCTCTTCCAGTTCGCCATCATAGGTATCAATTTTGGTAATTTTTGAGGTAAAACCCGAGGGAAGCACCATCACATTATCTCCTTTTTTGAAAACACCACCAGCAATACGCCCAGAGTATCCTCTGTAATCATGATACTCATCCGTGTTGGGACGAATCACATATTGTACTGGGAAACGACAATCAATGAAGTTATGGTCAGAACCAATGTGCACATTTTCCAGATAATACAGTAGGGTAGTACCATCGTACCAAGGTGTCTTTTCAGACCTATCCACTACATTATCCCCCTTAAGGGCAGATATTGGAATAAAATGAACATCTTTCACATCCAGTTTATAAGAAAACTGAGAGAATTCATCCTTGATCCTTTCGTAAACTTCCTCGGAGTAGTCCACCAAGTCCATTTTATTGATACAAATGACCAAATGAGGAATTTGTAATAAAGAAGCAATGAAGGAATGCCGCTTCGTTTGCTCAACAACCCCTTTCCTGGCATCAATGAGGATTAAGGCAACATTCGCCGTAGAAGCTCCCGTAACCATGTTTCGGGTATATTGGATATGGCCGGGCGTATCGGCAATAATGAATTTGCGACTTGGCGTAGAAAAATAACGGTAGGCTACATCAATGGTGATTCCTTGTTCCCGTTCGGCTTTCAAACCATCCGTCAAGAGTGCCAGATTCACCCCTTCTTCGCCTCGCCTTGCACTACTTTGTTTGATGGCTTCGTACTGATCTTCAAAGATGGATTTGCTATCATACAATAATCTTCCGATCAGGGTACTTTTTCCGTCATCCACGCTTCCGGCGGTGGTAAACCTGAGGAGTTCCATGTTTTCCATGGTATAATTTTTTTCTATTATGAATTAAAAGAAATTTTTTACAAAATGCGATATGGGCGGCTAAAAATAACCGTGTTTTTTCCGATCTTCCATAGACGTTTCCGAACGCTTATCATCCGTTCTACCACCCCTTTCCGTCATGCGGGTAGTGGCAACCTCTGCGATAATATCCTCAAGCGT
>JAHDGC010000802.1 GCA_020627865.1 Saprospiraceae bacterium
CAGACTAAAAAACAGAAATTTTATTAAATTTTTCATACTCTTTTCTTAACAAATGATGCTCCAAACCCGTTAGAGACAATTATTAAACCTAATATGTGATTTAAGTTTAATTTGTTTTAAGGAATTTAATGCAAAACTTCAAATTTAACCATTATTACACTTTAAATCGGGTTAAAAAAGCAATTTGGCCAATATTTTTTGCAATTAAAAGCCATCTGTATAATATATAAAGACAAATTTGCATTAAAAGCAAATTATATAAGCAATTCAAGAACGATAATTTTATCCAAGTCGTGTATATTTTGAATTTTAAAACTTTGAAAAATTTGTATTTCCTGTATAATGACTATACTTTTGCCAATTATAATTTAGAATATTAAAATTTTATAGAAAATGAACAAAGGAGATTTAATTAACAAACTCGCTGAAGATGCTAACTTGACGAAAAATCAAGCTACAGATGCAGTAAATTCTGTACTCAATTCTATATCCGACACCTTGAAAGATGGTAAAAAAGTTTCTTTAGTAGGATTTGGTACTTTTTCAACTTCTATGCGCAACGCCAGAACAGGAAGAAACCCACAAACCGGTGCGGCAATTGAGATTCCTGCAAAGAATGTCGTGAAATTCAAAGCCGGTAAAGATCTAGTTGATAATGTAAACTAATTCTGATATAGTAGGACAGAAAAGAAAAGGGGCAATCAAGTAAAAAGATTGCCCTTTTTCTTTTGAAAAAAGTTACTTTTGCAGGGCAAAACCAAATTTATAGTTTATGGCTGATATTCAAAAACTCAAAAGTATTGCCAATCAGGTTAGAAGAGACATTGTTCGCCAAACTTTTTATGCAACCTGTGGCCATCCCGGTGGTTCGCTCGGGTGTACAGATTTGCTCACAGCATTGTACTTTGAAATCATGGAACATAACCCTGATTTTAACATGAAAGCGGAAAACGAGGATGTATTTTTTCTATCCAATGGTCATATTTCCCCTTTATTTTATAGTATTCTAGCCCGTAGTGGTTACTTCCCTGTGGAGGAACTGGCTACTTTTCGGAAACTGAACTCTAGGCTACAAGGTCATCCGGCTACCCATGAAGGCCTGCCTGGGGTGAGGATTGCATCTGGCTCTCTGGGGCAAGGACTTTCCGTTGCTATCGGGATGGCTTATGCTAAGCGATTGAATAATGATCCGAAAATGGTGTATGCACTCACGGGTGATGGAGAATTACAGGAAGGCCAGATTTGGGAGGCTGCGATGTTTGCCGCTCATTATAAAATGGATAATCTTATTGTGATTGTGGATTGGAATGGGGTGCAGATTGACGGTAGCAATGAGGATGTAATGTCTTTGGGTGATCTGCCTGCCAAATGGTCTGCTTTCGGATGGCGGGTTATGGAAATGAACGGAAATGACATGACCGATGTGGTAATTACCTTGGAAGAAGCTAAAAAGGGGAGAGGAAAAGGAAAACCAACCGTCATTCTAATGAAAACGGAAATGGGGTTTGGGGTAGATTTTATGATGGGTACCCACAAATGGCATGGGGTTGCGCCTAATGCGGAGCAAACCGAAAAGGCATTGACTCAATTGGAAGAAACACTGGGTGATTTTCCGGCTCCGAATTCCTAATTAACAATATTCTTGTATAACAAAACAGTGCGTTATAATTCGTACTAATCATTCAAGAGTCGTGTATTTATGTTGATGGTAAATTTTTTTATTATATTCATCCGCAAAAGTTATGATTAACAATTTGCATTATTTAATAGTTTTCAAAAAATAAAATTGTCATTTGAGGAATGTATTTCCTCTACCATATGAAAAAGTATGAAAAACCTACCTGCATATTCACAAGAATTAGGCAGGGTCGGCGAAATAAATTTATAAATCTTATTTAATAACTAAAGTGTAAAAAATTAAAGAAATATGAAAAATGTCTTACTGCTGTTTACTTTATTCTTTGTGTTGAAGGGGAACAACTATGGTCAGGTAGATGTTAATTGGAGTTCAAAATACAAATGCAAGGCAGAGTTTCAGGTGTTTGATATGGTTAGAGGTAGTAATTCGGAATTTTATGTTCTGCAGATGGAGAGGCAACCGCTTTATTCAAGCGAACCTAAGTTGATACTAGAAAAATATAATGATAAAATGGAACAGGTATTTTCTAAAAGACTTGAAATACCTGAAATATCTGGGGAGCGTGCAAAATTTTCTAACCTACTGTATGCTAATAATCGCTTGATTTTACTTTCTCATATCATCAAGAATACGAAAAATGGGAAGAAAACACAGGCTTTTGTTAGTTTTATAGATGAAGAAGGAAATATTGCAGATAATCCGCAAATGGTTGGAGAGATTGGTGCTTATAATTCAGCATTTGGCGGAGAATTTACTTTACATGAATCAAAAAATAAAAAGTATCTGGTTTTATCAGGTAAAGAGGAATATCATTTGGAAGGCAAAAAAAGTAATCAAAAATATTTTCACGCAGTTTTTGATCGGCAGCTTAATTTGATTTGGCAAAAAGATATAGAATTACCACATCCTAAAAACAAATTAAGAAAAAAAAGTATCGTTATTGATGATGATGGGAATATTTATATCGCAGTGGTTCTTTCGGGAGATAAGAAAGCGGTAAAAAATGATGGTATCATTTATTCTTACCATTACAAAACTGATAAACTTTCCTCCTTTCAGATAAAAACACCAAAGAACTGGATTTCCTCTATAAAGATGAGGTGGCATGAATATGCAAAACAGATAAATATAGGGGTATTATATGCTACAGATAAAAAATTGTATCCAGTTGGGATGGAGAGTTTGATTTATGATGTGAAAACGCAGCGTATACAATCTACGAATCATTTGGACTTTTCAGAAGCGCTAAAGAAGGATTTTAAAAGAGAGCTGAAGGGGATTGGTAAATATGAGGATATGGAAGATTTGAATTTAGGGCAGGTTTTTCCAAGAAAGGATGGAGGCATTTATTTTGTTGGTGAAGTTGTAGAAAATCTGTTCTTCGATAAAGATGATCAAGGGCTTTACTATGGAAAAATAATGGTTATTAATGTTGATGCCCAAGGAAAAATTGTATGGATAAAAAAAGTAGATAGAGAAATTTATGCTGAATATGGAGATTTGAACTGGCCTACGTTTTGTCATGCGATAAAATTGTTAGACGAAAACTCAGGGAAATTACATTTGATTTTGAATTCTGGACCGAAGAATAGAAGCCGTGTCGCTGAGTATTCAAATGCTATTGTGGTTTCCATTGATGAAAGTGGGGATATGAAAACTACAACTTTATTTGAAAATCACGATGAGAAAAATGATGAGATTATCTTCCGTCCCGGAATTTTTTGCTCAAATACTAAAGATAATATAGTTATAGCATATGGTTTTGAGAAGATGAGTGCTATTGTTTTTAAGGCTATTCATAAATTTTGTAGAATTACTATTGAGTAATACAATGCTTTTACAGTTTAACAAGCAACCATGAAAATCAAGAAAATAAAAAGTACGGCCAAGATTGCTACTCGGAA
>JAHDGC010000803.1 GCA_020627865.1 Saprospiraceae bacterium
TAACCAAAACAAAAATCACCTGTAATACTCGGAGAATGCTGGCCGATACCGTAACACCTGTAAGTATTTATCTTAAGATTAGGGACAAATTCAGCCAGACGGTTTTGCTGGAGAGTACAGATTTTAGCAGTAAGGAAAATAGCTTTTCCTTTATTGCGATGGAGCCAATTGCGGGTATCCAACTTCGAGAAAAACAGCTGACCTTGAATCTTGCGGATGGGGGAAAACAACAACTTCAGATTACCCACCCCAATGAGTTAGGACAGGTGTTTGATGATTTTATGCAATCTTTTGAAGTAGATGAAAATGCGGTGCCCATTGTAAATGGTGTATTCGGGCATTGCAGTTTTGAAGCCGTGCAATATTTTGATAGTATTGATTTTGATCCTGAAAAAAGGACGGTGGATATTCCCGATTTTCACTATAATTTTTATCGTTATGTCATTGCGATTAATCATTATAAAGATGAATTATTTATTTTAGAAAATTTGTTAGAAGGAGAAACTTCCGAATTGGATAAAGTAGAGACCCTTCTTCGAAACAACAGTTATGCGGCTTACAATTTTTCCCTTTCGGGTAAAGAAACCAGTAACCTGACGGATGCAGAATTTATGCGTTTGGTGACCTTGGGGAAAGAGCATTGCTTTCGTGGAGATGTTTTTCAAATTGTCCTTTCCAGAAGATTTTCCCAAAGCTTTCAGGGAGATGATTTTAATGTTTACCGGACATTGCGTTCGATCAATCCTTCCCCGTATCTTTTCTATTTCGATTATGGCAATTACAAAATTTTCGGTTCTTCTCCCGAGGCACAATTGGTCATTAAGGATGGTATGGCAGAAGTGAATCCCATTGCCGGAACTTATCGCCGAACAGGAAATGATCTTGAAGATCAAGTCAAGGCACAGGAGTTGGCACAAGACCCCAAGGAAAATGCAGAACATATCATGTTGGTAGATCTTGCTCGAAACGATCTTGGTCGGCATGCTACTAAAGTAAATGTCAAAAAACTCAAAGAAATCCAGTACTTCTCACACGTTATTCACTTGGTTTCAAAAGTGGAAGGAGAACTGCCAGAAAATTATAACCCGATTCAGGTTTTTGGAGACAGTTTTCCTGCTGGAACTTTATCCGGTGCGCCAAAATACAAAGCGATAGAATTGATTGGGAAATATGAAAAAAATAACCGCAGTTTTTACGGTGGCGCTATTGGATATATTGGTTTTAATGGAGAACTGAATCAAGCCATTGTGATCCGTTCTTTTTTGAGTAAAGATAATGTGTTGCACTATCAGGCCGGAGCTGGAATTGTGGCGTCTAGCAAAGAAGAAAGTGAATTGAAGGAAGTCGGAAATAAATTAGCAGCACTAAAAAAGGCACTCATCGAAGCACAGAAAATTTAGTAAATGAAAATGCGTAGAGACGAATTGCAATTCGTCTTTTTCATAGACATATACTAAACGGCTAAACTAACAAGGATTTTTCTTTTTGAGAGAAATCTAGGATACAGCTTCAAGCTGTGTCAAATTTAAATTCATAACCATCCTAGATAACATTGTGGCGAGTTCCGTAGGAACGACATGCCATTGCCAGAAACATAAGTTTCTGGATAGGAGCGGATTGAAAAAAAACAAGAAAAATGAAAATACTAGTCCTAGATAATTACGATTCGTTCACCTACAATCTGGTGCAATACTTGATGGAAATCTCAGACCATGAAATCTGCGTTTTCCGAAATGATACCATCGAACTAGATGCGGTAGATGATTACGATGCCATTGTCCTATCGCCAGGGCCGGGCATTCCGTCAGAAGCAGGCATCATGCCTGAATTGATAAAACAATATGCTTCCAAGAAACCTATCTTCGGAGTCTGCCTAGGTCATCAAGCGATCGGAGAAGCATTCGGTGCAGATTTGGAAAATCTTTCCGAAGTGTATCACGGACTTTCGACAGCCGTTAAAGTGATCGATCCCGAAGAAGAAATTTTCAAAGATATTGCCCCTCGTTTTGAGGCGGGCCGTTACCACAGTTGGGTCGTGAAAAATAAAAACTTCCCTTCGAGTCTTAAAATAACAGCTGTTGATGAAGAAGATACAATAATGGCTTTGAGCCACAAAGTATACTGCATCAAAGGTGTCCAATTTCATCCAGAATCCGTTATGACTCCAGAAGGCAAAAAGATGCTTTCTAACTTCTTGAAACTTGCGGAAGAGTTCCATAAAGAAATGGCTATAAATCATCATTAAGCTGATGAGTCCCATCGGCCTGCCTGAACTGCGGTCACGCAGGCAGGGACGGCATATCTTTGCCCTGTTTGCGTGACCTTGTCAGGCAGGCAGAGATGCAAATCTCTGAGAAATTAAAAATTTGTAGAAAAATAATCATCACAATATATCATGAAAACAACCTTGCTAAAATTATTCGAACACAAACAACTAAGCCGGGAAGAATCCCGAAACTTGTTGATTAATATTTCTGAGAACAAATACAACGAATCCCAAATTGCCGCTTTCATTACGGTTTACCTGATGCGTGCAATTAGTGTTGATGAGCTGGCCGGATTCCGAGAAGCTTTGCTAGAACTTTGTCGCCCTGTAGATTTAGAAGGGGTCAAGGCTATTGACCTTTGCGGAACTGGTGGTGATGGGAAAAACACTTTTAACATTTCGACACTGTCTTCATTTGTCGTGGCAGGAGCGGGATACAAAGTTGCCAAACATGGTAATTATGGGGTGTCGTCTGCCTGTGGTTCTTCCAATGTCTTGGAACATTTGGGCTATAAATTTACCAACGAGGTAGATCATTTAAAGCAGCAACTGGACAAGTACAATATTTGCTTTTTGCATGCGCCACTTTTTCATCCGGCGATGAAAGCTGTTGCACCAATCCGGCGACAGTTAGGCGTGAAAACTTTTTTCAACATGCTCGGCCCTTTGGTAAACCCTAGTCGTCCGGCTTATCAAATGACAGGCGTTTTTAGTATGGAATTGGCCCGACTTTATCAATATATTTTACAACAAGGAAAAGAGCGTTTTGCTGTTGTGCACAGTCTTGATGGATACGATGAAATTTCTTTGACCGGTGCTTTTCGAGTGAAAACCAGAGAAAAGGAAGCCTTATATAATCCTGAGGAATTGGGGGTCAATAAAGTAAAGGCCGAAGATTTATTTGGAGGGGACGATGTGCCTTCCGCTGCTGCTATTTTTAAAAATGTGATACACGGAGAGGGAACACAAGCGCAGACGGATGCGGTTTGTTGTAATGCGGGCTTAGCAATCCATTGTATAAAACCAGAAACCCGATTGATAGATTGTGTCGCAGAAGCGAGAGAAAGTTTACTGAGTAAAAAAGCCCTCAACGTTTTAGTTGGACTAACCGGATGATAATAGTATGAGATTTCTGCATGGAATATATACTAAACGACTAAACCTGCCTGACTGCGTCATGCAGACAGGTTAACAGTGTTTTTTCTTTAACCATTAAGGTATTAAGAAAACAACTTGTTGTTTCTTTCTTAATGACCTTAATTTCTTAATGGTTA
>JAHDGC010000804.1 GCA_020627865.1 Saprospiraceae bacterium
TTTGTGCCGGAAACATCGTCGTTACAAGCGATTTCCGTTAACATCGAAAAATCTACGCCGGGACAAGCCGGACCAGAATAGGAAAACAACGTCAATTGTGTGTCGTCGTTGGTACCACCCGTGAAATTGGTCGTGATGTTTACAAATCCAGTGTTCGGACCTGTAAAAGTATACCAAACGGAATTTGTTACGGCTGCATCAAACCAGCATGCCGGTGCGGTTTCTCCTGGTTCAACCGTGGCCCCAGTATTATCTCCATTTGTAAAAACGCCATCACAATTATTGGCATCTACAGTCAGTGGAATGGCGGAACAAAACGAATCTTGCCCAAGAGCAGTACTCGACAATAGAATAGCTAATAAAAATAGGTAAGTATGTTTCATATGTTTGGTTTTGAACCCTTAAATTAATTAAAGAAATTTCGGATTTCGAATAATTATATTTGTCAATCGAAAAGTAGTGACATGATAATTTTTGGTACAAGGGGGGTACGCTTTACAAAAGCACAAGGACAATTTCAATGTCCTCAATGTGCTTGTCAGCAGCCTTATAAGCATAAAAACGTTCGTCGATTTTTTACACTCTATTTTATTCCACTGATCCCGCTAGATTCCTTAGGCGAATATATTGAATGCCAAGTTTGTAAGAATACCTTTGTTACAAGAGTCTTGGAATACGAAAAACCTGAGGATAAACTTTCGCAGTTTCTTTCTGAGTATCAGAAAGCCGTGAAAAAGGTGTTGATTTTGATGCTTCTTGCCGATGGTATCATCGATGACCGAGAAAAATTCGAAATCAAGGCACAATACAAAGATCTAACAGGTCATGACTTGCAGATCGAGGATCTAAACAAAGAAATTGAAAAAGTGCAGTTTGAAAACATGGATGTGAAAACCTACCTCTCGTCAATCTCTTCTACCTTGAATTCTCAAGGGAAAGAAAATATTCTAAAAGCGGGTTTTGCTGTGGCAGCATCAGATAATATTCTGGACTCCACAGAAATGAATCTAATTCACGAAATGGGCGTGGCCATGGAAATGACGACACATCATGTAAAAGGTATCTTGCTTCACCTAACCGAAGAGTTCGAAGCACAAAAAATCAATTTCAATTAGAGTTCGCCTTTTGATGATTTTCTCTTGATGGTTGGCAGCAGTCTACTCCAATTTTCGTTATATTCATAGGCTTTTCTTAACACAGAATTGACAGTTGGCCATTCCGTGTAATGCGTTATTACTTGACTACAAGTTGCTAGTGCGTGTTTCTATGTGTCGGCCTTTGGTGATTTTGTGATGATTGAAGGAAGAATGGCTAGTAAAACCCAAATGCGATGTTTAGATTGATTTTGCTCTTTTTAGTGGTTCTTGGTTCGGCCACACAGATGTTCGCCCAGAATTATAACATGCCAGGCGGAACGGTATCGACCTGTTCAGGAACTTTTAGAGATCCCGGAGGGAATGGTAATTATGCCAACAATGAAGAGGCAACCATGACGTTTTGTCCTTCAATTGCTGGTCAATGTGTCAGCGCAAACTTCACAACATTTAGTTTGGAGAACAACTGGGACTTTCTTTTTGTTCATGATGGGCCTTCAACGGCTTTCCCCTTAATTGGGACGTATACAGGAACCGCGGGCCCGGGAAATATTACTTCATCAAATGGAGGATGCCTGACTTTTTTGTTTACATCCGATGGGTCGGGAACAGCAGCAGGATGGCAGGCAAGTTTAAGCTGCAGTGCTTGCCCAGCTCCAGGAGTTTGTAACGGAACGATACCCTCTTGTAACCCGGCCACACCAGATGCTTGTGACGATGGATGTTCCTTAGGAACGATTTCTACGCCTCCGGCTTGTCCAACTGGCGGAATTCGGTCAAACACCTTTTGTTTGAACAATACCAACGCTACTGCGGAGAATCCTTACTCGGCAATTTCGAATTGCTCTGATGGATCTGATATGCCTTTACCGTCTTCCGACGTCTGGTATTCATTTGTGGCGACCTCAAGTTATATGGGCTTTTCCGTAAACGGATTAAGCAACCCGAGTATCGGACTTTATGAAGGGACTGCATGTGCTGGGCTAGTACCTCGAGGATGTGCCAACGGTGGATCCGGAACTGTTGCCCTATCTGTTGAATCTATTCAACCAGGGCAAACATATTATCTCCAGATTTCGGGAGGTGACGAAACTGATGTGGGAAGTTTTGAGCTAAACCTCTACTCGAGTAACAATTGTCAGAGTTGCCTATTGGAATCTGAACTTGTACTTGATCCCCTTCCAACAAATGCTACATATGATCCATTGGAAAGTGTGGAATTCTGCTTTACGGTAACTGAGTGGAATCAAAGTGCCGTGAATTGGATTCATGCGGTCATTCCTGATTTAGGTCCGGGTTGGGATCAAATGTCAATTACGCCTACCTCTACACCGGCTTCCTGTGACGGTTCAGGTGCATGGCTTTGGGTACCATCCTTGACATCAACAGAAACGGGATTGACCGTAGGTCCCGGTTGGGGATATGACTCACCCGTCGGAGGAGCTCTAGACGGAAACCCCGGAAATAACTTTGGTGACAATTGCACCGGAACGGTAAATTTTGAATTCTGCTTTACAGCAACAGTATTGGATTGTCCTCCAAATACTCTAGGAACAAGTTTAGATGTTACCTTCGATACTTATGGGGATAGTGAAACGGGTTCTTGGTCCGACCCCGGATGTGGAAACGATCCAGTTAGCGTCTCATTGGCAGCGGTCGCATGTTGTTCAGATCCGATACTTGCCTCAACCAGTGTATCGTGCAACGGAGGCTCGGATGGAAGCTTTACAGTGACCGGAACTGGACAAGATCCGTGGGACTATACATGGTCCGGGCCATCGAGCGGAAGTTCTCTCAATCAATCAGGGGCACATACTGAAAATGGATTGGCCTTTGGGGTATATTCCATAACAGTCACCGATGATAATGGCTGTCAAACAGTAAACACTGTTAACATAACGCAGCCTACGCAGATTGTTGCGAATCTCACTGACCAGAATTTAGATTGCTTCGGAGATACTGATGCCTCGCTTACCTTGAGTGGTGGTGGCGGATCACCCCCATATAATATTTCATGGAGTACCGGTAATTCCGGTCCTTTTGTGATTTCGCAAAATAATCTGGGAGCGGGGGTTTATTCTTTGACTATTACTGACTCTGAATCTTGCTCTGCTACCGCTTCCGCGGAAGTATTTCAGCCGGCACTCTTGGTTTCAAGCATTCCCACTTCAACGAATGTAAGCTGTTTCGGTGGTGCTGATGGCTCTGCTAATGGAAATGCTACTGGAGGGACCGCGCCTTATACATACGCTTGGTCGAATGGAGGAAACGGAGTAAATGCAGCAGGAATCAGTGCAGGTTCTGTTACGTTAACCGTTACAGATCAAAACGGTTGTAGTTCTACGTCTTCAGTTTCGATTTCTCAACCAACGCAAATAACCTCAAGCATACCAACGTCATCGGATGTAAGTTGTTTTGGTCTAGCCGATGGAACGGCAAATGC
>JAHDGC010000805.1 GCA_020627865.1 Saprospiraceae bacterium
GGTTCTCAGACAAAAATCGTGGCAAGTAGAGGTCAATTGAAAATTGACCGACAGAAAATCAAGAAAATCAGCAAATCAGGTGAATCATGGTTCAGACTTTCACGTAATTTGTCCAAGAACCAAAAACTACAAGAATGCTGGAATTTGAAATTTTAGAAACAGATCCGTTATCTGCTGCTCGTACAGGAAAAATCCAGACGGCGCACGGGGAAATCAAAACCCCGATTTTTATGCCTGTTGGTACATTGGGAACCGTCAAAGCTGTTCACCAACATGAACTGAAAGAAGATATTGGTGCAGAGATCATTCTTGGCAATACTTATCATCTTTATTTGAGGCCAGGGATGGATATTTTGGAGCAGGCAGGAGGTTTGCATAAATTTAATGGATGGGATAAACCAATATTGACTGATAGTGGAGGGTATCAGGTGTACTCTTTAAGCCATCGACGGAAAATTAAGGAAGAAGGTGTAGTTTTCCAATCCCATATTGATGGCTCTCGGCATTTTTTTAGTCCAGAAATCGTTATGGATATTCAGAGAACCATTGGGGCTGACATCATTATGGCTTTCGATGAATGCACACCCTATCCCTGTGAATATAAATATGCGAAGGCATCCATGGAGATGACTCACCGTTGGTTGGATCGTTGTGTTAAACATTTTGACAAAGGGGAAGAAAAATACCATTACTGGCAAACACTTTTCCCTATCGTGCAAGGGAGTACTTATCCGGATTTGCGGAAAGCATCGGCCGAATATATTGCATCCAAAGAGGCGAGAGGCAATGCTATTGGTGGCTTATCTGTGGGAGAACCTGCCGAAGAAATGTATAAGTATACCGATTTGGTCTGTAATATTTTGCCAAAGGATAAACCCCGTTATCTTATGGGCGTTGGCACACCAGCAAATATCTTGGAGTGTATTGCTTTAGGAATAGATATGTTTGACTGCGTATTGCCAACGAGAAATGCTCGACATGGCTTGCTTTATACCTCGGAGGGTATTATTAATATCAAAAATGCCAAGTGGAAGGATGATTTTTCAGTAATTGATGAAAACTGTAGCTGCCGTACCAGCCGTTTTTATACCAAAGCATATTTGCGACATTTGTTCCATAGTAAGGAGTTTTTGGCCATGCAGGTAGCTTCTATTCATAATTTGGCCTTTTATCTGGATTTGGTCAGGGCAGCGCGGGAGCACATAGAAAAAGGAGATTTTGCAAAATGGAAAAATGAAATGGTCGTTAAAGTGCAGAGGAGACTATAAGGAAAAAGGGAAGAAGTAAAAGATAAAAAGTATAAAAATCTTATTTTGAAAAAAATAGATGCCTATATCGTAAAGAAATATCTGGCCACCTTCTTTTTTGTCGCCTTGATTTTTACTATGATTTCTATAGTGATTGATTTGAGCGAAAAAGTAGAAGATTTTATAGAAGAGCCGGTTACGAAAATGCAAATTATTCAGGAGTATTACATCAATTATATTCCATATATCAATAGTTTGCTCTGGCCGTTGTTTGCCATGATCAGTGTAATTTTCTTTACTTCAAGAATGGCCTATAATTCCGAGTTGATCTCTATTCTTAATGCTGGGGTAAGTTTTATAAGAATGATGTTGCCTTATATGATAGCGGGTTGTTTCATTGCCGGCCTGCATTTTATAGGGAACCATTATTTGGTACCTATAGGTAATAAACATCGCCTTGATTTTGAGCATACCTATATCTGGAAACATAACGATAAGGGGAAAACGAATGAAGTGCATATGTTTTTGAATCCGGAAAGCAAAGTTTACATCAAGTATTATCGGAAGAAAGATACCATAGCACGGGACATTCGCCTAGAAAGTCTTAAAGACAATGAGTTGGTTTCCGTTATAAAAGCAAAGCGGGCCGAATGGCAAGGCTATCCGGATAAATGGCGTTTTTTTGATTACGAAATCCGGAGTTTTAAGGGTTTAAATGAGTCTATCGTTTTAGGTTCTGGGAAACAAATAGATACGATTATGAATCTACGCCCCGAAGATTTCGTGCGTTATCAGAATCAGAAAGAAATGATGACGACACCCGATTTGTATGATTTTATTGCCAATGAAAAATCAAGAGGACTCAGTGCGACAAAAGAATTTGAAGTTGAAATTCATCGACGAACAGCCGAACCTTTCACGATTATTATCCTGACAATTATAGGTATGGCCATTGCTTCCCGAAAGGTAAGGGGCGGTATGGGCTTACATCTTGCACTTGGGGTAGCCCTGGGTGCTTTATTTATATTCCTTTCTAAATTTTCCATCACTTTTGCCACCAATGAAAGCCTACCGCCTGTCTTGGGGGTCTGGATTCCGAACATCATGTTCTCCTTCGTGGCTGTTTTTCTTGTTTTGAGAGCGCAGAAATAAAAGACAAGAATCCCTTAAGTAATGGCCAATTAACCCATAACAGACCATCCGCTCGCGCTTATTATCAGATGTCAGACGCTGCTCTGCTAAAAATTTGGCAGTCTACCACGAGGCAAGCACGAGTGCGCCTGACATCTGTCAGCGAAGCGGTCTGATGTCTATATAGATAAGTAGCCTATTAAAACTCATGTACTTGTCTCAAGTTCATTCCTGCAAAGGTAGCGGGGAAGACATCTCTATCCCTTTTAAGCCTGTTTTGGTCGAAAAACTGTAATAATAAAACAAGATGAGGCGTTTTGTTTAATAACTTTCACTTTTTTCTGAAAGTAAAAATAATTCTAAAATTACTTAAATATTTTTATTTGATTGATTATTAGTTGTTTATGAAATTATGTTTAATAATATTGTTTTTTGTATAATCCTTGTATATTTATTTTGTTTAATTTTTTTTGGTTTTAGTTAAACAAAACACTATCTTTGGATTATCAATCACTTAAAACAGGAAAATTATGTCAACCATAGAATTCAATTCCCGTTTCGATCAGATGTCAAGTTTGCTGCATTCTTTTGCCTACAATTTGACCAAGAATGTTGAAGATGCGAAAGATTTATTTCAGGAAACTGCATTCAGAGCATTGACAAATAAGGAGAAATTCCGACCTGGTACTAACTTCAAAGCTTGGTTGTTTACGATAATGAAGAATATCTTCATCAATAATTATCGTAAGAAAATGAGAACAAATACTATAATCGATTCTACCGACAATCTTTTTTACATCAATTCTGGAGCCTCTATCATTTCCAATGATGGAGAATCAGAAATCATGATGCAGGAATTAACGGAAATGGTAGAGAATCTGGATAGCAGCACCCGCATTCCTTTTGTTATGCATTATAGCGGATATAAATATCAAGAGATTGCAGATTGTTTGGATTTACCGCTAGGGACTGTGAAAAGCCGAATATTCTTTGCAAGGAAAGAGCTCAAAGAAATGGTGAAAAGCCGTTATCAGCTAGAAGAGGATCGAGTTAATTTGATTTTGGATTAAATAGTTAGGCTCTTGTAAAGTATTAGGTGGATAACAAATGGTGCCGGTACGATGTACCTCTAAAACTTGTTCTTTTGCCTTTTTGCTA
>JAHDGC010000806.1:0-3299 GCA_020627865.1 Saprospiraceae bacterium
TTCAACGACCAAACCGTCATGGATACCTTGCAAAGCAGTAATGGATGCGATAGTATTGTTACAAACAACATCATGATTGAGGCATTTTTGAGCCTTGACTCTGTTTACATCAACATCGGTGATCCCTATAATGGGGAAATATTCCTTCAGGATACACTTTTAAATGAATTATTTACCACAGCAGCAGGATGCGACAGTGTGCATTACACGCAAGTTCTTATTAACAATATTATTACCAACATCATAGAAACCGAATTGTGCCAGGGTGAATCTTTTGAAGGCGTCTCATACCTTAATGATACTTTATTTACCGAAGTCTATACAGCAGCTAGTGGTGTGGATAGTATTGTCAACTACTTCATCACCGTTCATCCAACTTATCTGGACACCTTTTCCGTCACCATCTGCACGGGAGATAGCATTTTCCTTGCCGGAGCATGGCAATACACGCCCGGTTTCTATACTGACCATTTTCTTAACAGCAACATATGCGACAGTATTGTTATCACTAATTTAGATGTGGGCAACACCATCATCAACAACATTGACATTACACTTTGTGATGGGGAAACTTATCAAGGTGCTTCTTATCAAAATGACACGACTATTCTTGACGTTTACGCCATCGCCAGTATCTGTGATAGTTTGGTGTACACTCATATTAGTTTGGGCGAAAGCAACAACAGTTTGGATACCGTTTACCTCATCGACGGCGGAGAATATGAAGGGGAAGTTTACAACAACAGTACACTCGCAACATTCGATCAAATCAATTATTCCGGTTGTGACAGTTTGGAACAGGTTCAAATTATTGTATTAAATTCCTTTTCTCAAATTGACACCGTCAACCTCTGCTACGGAGACATCTACGATGATATTTCCTACTACTCGGATGCTTTGTTGACAGATACCGTTTCCTTACTAGGAGATTCCATTTACTATACCCTCATTTTTGTAGAACCCCTCCGGTTTAGCAATGAGGCCTTTGCGATCTGTGCGGGCGACAGCATTTTTCTGGAAGGAGAATGGCAGTATACTTCCGGACTCTATCAGGATGCTTTTCCATTATCTGGTGGTTGCGACAGTATCCGTTTTACCAATGTTATCATTGCAGAGGAAATCAGCACAGCGATAGACACGACTGTTTGTGATAGTATTGTTATTGACAACTTTACCCACACCCAAGATACAATGGTCACGGTTACCTTGCCAAGTTTATTCGGATGCGACAGTATTCTTTATATAGCCCTTACGGTTAACCAAAGTTATACTTCCCTTGACACCGTAACCATTAATGAAGGTGACATTTACGAGGGCAATGTTTACACAGAAAGCATCTTGTTATCAGAAGTCTATCAAACCATTCAGAATTGCGACAGTATTTTGCAAACGCAAGTGATTGTCCGGCCAACTCTTTACAATTATCTTGATCTTTCCCTTTGCCAAGGGGAAGAACTGTTGGGTATAACGTTGGAAAATGATACCACCTTAACAGATACCCTTACGGCAATATCTGGAGCGGATAGTATCCTTGTTTATACCATTGCCATTACGCCTTACACTTATGGTCAACAAGATATTGGCATTTGTCTTGGCGACAGTATTTTCCTAGAAGGGAGTTACCAATATAATCCCGGTGTTTATGCTGATACGCTTTCCGTTCCGAATTTATGCGACAGCATCATAACAACAATATTACGGGTAGAATCAGAATTCCAAACGCCGGAAGCAGCCATCATATGTCCCGGAGACAACTTTAATTTTGGTGGTACAGACTACACCAATTCTGGAATTTATAGGGACACTCTGCAAGCTACCGGAGGTTGTGACAGCATCATTGTTCTTACCCTAACGGTACTTGAAAACTCTTATGAAGAAGTCAATCTAGAAATATGCGAAGGCCAAATTTTAATCTTGCCGCTAGGAGATGATATTGTGAGTACATCAACAACCGTCTTCGATACGCTTGTCGCGTTCAATGGTTGCGACAGCATTATTCAAACCAATGTTATCGTTACCCCACAGTACTTTGCCAACATCCAAGACAATGGCATTTTCTGTATGGACGGAACTACCTTTTTACAGGCAGGAGAGTATATTGGATATCAATGGTCGAACGGTGCCGTCACCTCAGCAATCGAGGTGGATCAACCCGGCACTTATTATCTAACCGTCACCAATGATGATGGCTGCATCTCTCGCGATAGTATTGTTATAGAAGAACCTGTTCAGCTGAATCTCGAATACGAAATTGGCCAACCGATTTGCTTTGGCGCCGCAGAAGGCTTCATCCATATTGACACCGTAACGGGCGGGGAAGCGCCTTATAATTTCTCTCTAAATGGTGGAGAATTTGTCCCCTACCTCAACTGGGATTTTCTAGAAAGTGGTGCATACAGCCTTCTCGTTCAAGATGCGGATGGCTGCATGTACGAAGAAGATATTTATATTCCTGACCCCGCCGAAGTTCAGGTAGATTTGGGCGCGGATGTTTACCTCACCATAGGAGATAGTGTAAGGTTACTGGCTGCCACGAGTGGGGAGAACCTTGTTATAAATTGGTCTCCAGCTGACTATCTCAGTTGCGATACGTGCTTCACCACCGTAACGACGCCTTTAAATAACACACTGTATACTGCCACGATAACGGATACTTTAATTGGGTGCTCCGATACCGATCAGATTAATATTTTTGTCAACAAAACACCCAACATATACGTCCCCAATAGTTTCAGTCCGAATAACGATGGGGAGAATGATCTCCTGACCATCTATGCCAAAAATGAAACGGTAAACATTCCCGTGTTCCGCATCTTCAATCGCTGGGGCGGCGTTGTTTTTGAACGGTATAATTTTGCACCGAATAACGAGGCCTTGGGCTGGGATGGTCGCTTGAATGGTCGAGTTGTCAATCCGGGTGTGTTTGTTTATTATGTGGAAGTGATGCTGGCGAATGGGGAGGTTCAAGTGTTGCAGGGGGATTTGACGTTGTTGTATTAGATTGGATATTTTTGTATCTTAGCAGGACTAAATTAACAATATCATACCCAGCACCAACAATAAACTTCTGTTTTTACGTTAAATAAAAAACTTTCATCACAAAGTAAAAAATTATTACTACCTTGTCGCTGTATTTACATTTTTATAACTAAAAATATATTTTTATGGCAAGAGTAATTTTAATCCTCATCAGCTTTTTAGCATGCACAACCCTATCTGCTCAAGATGATTTTTCCCGAAAAGGTAGCATATTAGTGGAATCTGGCTACAACGTTATAACTGGGATTGCCTCAGGAACC
>JAHDGC010000806.1:3309-3535 GCA_020627865.1 Saprospiraceae bacterium
ATCATCAGTCTTGGGGTAGAAGGTGGCTATTTTCTTTCGCAGGATTTTGCTCTAAAAACTCGGTTGAACTTCATCTCTTCGGGGTTTTCACTAACCAATTTTTCTGCTGGTGGAAAATATTACATTATAGGCCAAATACCCATCGAAGTCATGCTTGGGGTATTAGCTGGGGAAGGAGATTCCGCATTCCTTGGTAATGCCAGCATCGGATATGGCATCAGCTTGG